>RFPJ01000076.1 GCA_009926145.1 Bacteroidota bacterium | reverse complement strand
GAATGCGAATTGAACCTTTAAACTTTTCGCGAGGCGCAGAATTTCCAACAAAAAATTATGCCGTTGTTGCAGCTCAGAACTCCAGTCTGGTACCGAGAAAAACACATAGACCAGAACATCGAGAGAATGTGCACCAAAGGAATGAAAATGAATTTCGTAATAATCCTGACGAAAGTGCTCATTCGCTTTAACGATGGCTTTGATACCTTCTACGAATGCCTCCATTTGTTCTGGACTCGTATCATAGGTAAGGTTCAGCATCGTCTTCAACCGGCGATATTTTCTCATACCCAAGTTATCGATTTCAGAATTGGCCAGTGAGGAATTGGGAATTGAGACAAGAGAATTATAGAAGGTTCTGATTCGGGTTGAACGGAAGCCTACCTCTTCAACCGTTCCCTCTACTCCGCCTGTTTTAATCCAATCTCCCATATGAAAAGGTCTATCAATAAAGATGGTTAGTGAACCAAAGAAATTTGCAAGAGTATCTTTTGCTGCCAGAGCTACGGCAAGTCCCCCTATACCTAAACCCGCAATCAATGAAGCCACATTGTATCCATTGTTTTGAAGAATGATAATCACTCCAAGAACTACTACAAATACTCGAAGTGATTTTCGAATCAAAGGAACCAGTTGATCATCCAGGGTATTTTCTGTTTTCCCCGTAATGATTTTGAGATATTCGGCAAAAATGTCAACAAGGTTATAGATCACCCAAAAGATGGAAATGGAAAAGGCGATTTCCAGCATTTTAGATAACACAACCGTAACGGTTACGCTAAATTGAAGATTAGTATAGCTTAGGAGCAAGAACCCAATCATAATCACCAAGCCCAAGGGTTTTTGGATACTCTCTATGATGAGGTCGTCCCATTCAAACCGAGTTTTTTTAGCCCAATTCGCCAGGTATTGTAAGAGTATGCTTTCAAATAATTTGCGAATGCTCAGAGCAATGATCAGCCAAATAAATAGTCCTACGACCTGCCATAGTTTCAACCCGAACCATTCTTTTTCAGCTGCAGGTGGAAGAGCGTCTATAAAGGCTTCAAGCGTGCTTGAAAAAGTAGCTCTGTATAGGCTAGGTATCTGTTGTATACTTTGCTCGGAGAACACCCATTCACCGTTGACTTGACTGAGGTAAATTTCGGGGAGAGTATCAAAGAGTATGTACTGTGATAAACCCGATAAGGAGTCAACATAATTGGTTATATCGGGTATTTGGTCATATACCACCAGTAATCCGCGCGCATCTAAAACTTTTAAGAGTTGTTTGGCAAGTTCTACTTTGTCTTCATCACTGCCTTGTGAGAGTTTGAAAGGTTGAATAAATCGATCGGGAAACCGATGACCTGTTTGCTGCCAATGGATGAAGGTGTGGATGGTATTTTGTGGGGTGGATAATAAGCGGTTAGTAACTTGAGGTGGGTTAGGTAATGATTCGCTTGATCGTATTTCAGAAGCTAATGAACTTGTGTTTTGCGCTAATACAAAGGACTGTGGATACAAAGCTCCAAGTAAAATGAATAATCCTAAGAGTAACTTCGTTAGTTTGTGGATGGGATGGTGCATCAGATACCTATTATTTTTTAAAAACACTCTAATATAGAGACTTGTAGGCAGTTCTTCCAACCTTTGCGATGTCTAGAGGAAGCTTTAAACTTTGGAGTTATGAAGATTTCTTATAGCTTAAGCTTCGGTTTGTGTATCTTTACGCATATAATTCTGAGTATTTGAATCTATACTGTCAACCCTTCTTTTTTATTGGGATACAAGGCAACTTTTATGGGTCAAATTCGTATAGCACTGCAATTGTATAACCAAATTGAAGATTAAACCATCACATATTGTTTACCTGCTAGGGTTTTTGGGTGCGGTCCTATTTTTTAGTTTTCGTCCTCAAATCGATTACTATGCAAAGGCCCCTTTGGAGCTTAATCGAAAAGATGTTCAAACTAAAGTGCAATCGATCGTTCGTGGCTTAGGGGTTCAATTAGATACATTGACGAGCGTAGCCACTTTGCAACAGCATACAAAGTATGCGGAATTGCAGATGGATACTCTGGACTTTGTAAGCCCTGGATCATTGAATGAAAAAGATAGGGTGCTGAAAAGTTGGGATGTTATTTTGGCTCCCAAAGGTTCCTACAATCAAAATCCTATAACTGCCGCCCAGATTTTTGATCCGCTAGGATCGTTACGAGTAAGGGTTGATCATCAAGGAAATATTATTCGAATCCAGCAACACCCGACTCGAGAGAACCCCACTTTTCTTACCGGAGGATCTATAGAGGATTTATCTGAAGGTCTCATAGTGGATATGCTGGGTTACGATTTAGAAGATTTCGAGTCGGTAATTGGGGAATGGCCCGATTTGCCTGCTGAAGTATCTAATGAATTGGAGCGACTCGGATTTGGTGATGTAGAACCTCCAGTAACGGGGCAAGAGGAGATCGTGTTACGTTGGCAGCGCATAAGCACAGCTGAAACGGGTCCTTACAGGTTAGCCCTTACCTTAAAGCCGGAGGTTAAAGAGTATGTAGATGAATCTGGAGTTCGCACCTCTTTCGGATATCAGGTGGTATCATTTAATGCGTCAAGACCTTACGAGCCAATTGAATTATCCAATCCAGTCCAAGATACTCTCACCGATTTTGATTATGCCTTGTATGCATCAGCTGTGTTGCTGGCTCTAATTGTTTTCATTTTCGGAGTTCGAAATGTAATTAAAGGAAATATAGAGTGGAATCGTGCTTTTGTGATGTTTATAAGTTTAACCTTGGGTATCTATGGTTGGCGCATGCTTTATTTTATAAGCAATTTTTCAGAGGTCTTAAGCACTACGGGGTATTTTGTTATCTCTATAAATACCCTCCTGTTATCTTTAGTACTGAGTTTGTTTGGATCCCTAGCTTATGTGAATTGGGAGGTGTTGGCTAGAGCACAGAAATCGGGTGAAATTCAGCTATTGGATGGTATGTGGCGTATGAATATCTGGGTTAAAGAAATCGGTCAGGCACTCATCAATGGGTTTTTATTGGGCTTTTTCATTTTGGGTATTTTTGCACTATCGGCTAAGCTCTCGGGCCAATATCTCTATCAATTTGATAGTGCTTTTGGTTTTACCGAAGCTAGTAATCGTCCACAATGGCTAAGTATGAATATTTCTCTTTGGACAACGACTTGGTTGGTTGGTTTTGCACAAATTGGCTTTATTATTTCGCTGGTACAGTCGGCTATATCCAATCGTTGGGTGTCAGGGGTCATTTCTTTTCTTTTGGTCACCCTTTTAATTACCGTACTAGGTAGGTTGATTGGTAGTCCAGATGGTTTGCAATCCGACTTATTATTATATGCGGGTGTTGGGGCTTCCATGATCATCATATACCGAAGCTTTGGATTGGTAACCGTAAATACAACTTGGTGGGTTTTTTCTGCCGTTCTGCTTTTGTTGCCTTATGTGGGTACTTCGAATACTGGTTACTTGCTCACTTTTTGGGCTCAATCGATTATGATCTTGAGTATCCCAATTGCAGGTTTTGTGATGTACCGAAATGGCGAATCTATTGACCAGGTAGAAGAGTATGTGCCAGAGTACCAAGAACGTATTGCTCAGCACTTACGAGTAGAAAAAGAGATCGAAATTGCTCGGGAAAGTCAATATCAGCTCATGCCTTTACAACCACCTCAAAAAGAAGGATTGGATGTTTTTGGATTTTTCTTGCCTTCCTTTGAAGTGGGGGGAGATTTTTATGATTATCTCCTTGTCAATGATCAAGAAAGCTCAGACGAATGGCTAATGATGGCGATTGTAGATGTGTCTGGAAAAGCGATGAGAGCGGCTATGCCTGCAATTTTTACCAGTGGTCTTTTGCTGTCTCGAATCCGCGAAGATGCTCCTGAGAAGATTCTAAGTGATGTGGCGCGACCCATATTCGAGCGGACAGATAAACGAACATTTATCACCTGTGCCATTACCCGCTACAATTTGACCAAAAAAGAATTGATGATTGCCAATGCGGGTCATTGTAAACCTATCTTGGTACACAATGGTAAAGCTAGTTTTATAGAAACCCCAGCTCCAAGATATCCGCTTGGTGTGGTAAGTCAAATTGAATACCAATCGACCCGGGTTAGTGTACAAACCGGTGATATTTTTTTGTTATATTCCGATGGACTTCCAGAAGCCGTGAATGACAAGGGTGAACGACTAGGCTTTGATACCATTCCAAAAATGCTGGAAGACTTAGATACACAGAATATGAGTGCAAAAGAAATAGCGCTCCACTTCAAGAGATTTGTACAGAAGTACAGTAACTATCAATTAGTTGACGACACAACCTTAATCTGTTTAAAAATATAATAAAAGAGACATGACAGAAGAAAAAAATGTGGAATTCAATCTGCCACCGCAGTTTGAATCCATTACCAAAAACATAAAATGGATACTCATTGGGTTCTTTGGACTCATGGTGGTCTTTTCTGCTTTCTTTACGGTTGAACCGGAAGAAGTAGGGGTAATCACTCGTTTTGGAGAGTATCAAAGAGAGGCTGAGCCAGGACTTAATTTTAAAATTCCATTCATGGAGCAATTATTATTGGTTCCTGTACAACGTCAGTTAAAGCAGGAATTCGGCTACCGAACGACTCAGGCTGGTGTAAATACTACCTACCGAAAAGCCGGTTATGATGGAGAATCCTTAATGCTTACAGGAGATCTTAATCTAGCGGATGTAGAATGGGTGGTGCAATATCGTATTAATGACCCATACAGCTACTTGTTTAAGGTTCGAAATGCCGATGAAACACTCAGAGATATATCGGAGTCTGCAATGCGTCAAATTGTTGGAGACCGCACTGTAAACGAAGTTCTTACCGTTGGTAGAGCCGATGTGGCATCACAGGCAGAAGCTATCATTCAAGCCTTGTGTAACGAGTATGAAATAGGCCTTACCATAGAACAAGTGGTACTACAGGATATTAATCCACCAGACCCTGTTAAGCCCTCATTTAACGGGGTTAATGAGGCTCAGCAGCAAAGAGAAACCCTTATAAACCAAGCCCGAGCCGATTACAACCGAGTCATTCCACGAGCGGCTGGTGAGGCAGAGGAAACCATACAAAAAGCGGAAGGTTATGCTCTGGATCGTGTGAATAGAGCACAAGGGGAAGTATCTCGATTTAATGATTTGTACCAAGAGTACATCAAAGCTCCTGAAGTAACCAAGCGTCGAATTTTTCTAGAAACCATGCAAGATGTAATTCCGAAAATGGGGCAGAAAATTATCACAGACGATGAGGGTAATTCGGTGATTCCATTATTGCAACTTCAAATGGATGCTGCGAAAACAACCACCAATTCAAACAATAACTAAGAGGCTGATATGAAAAATCTTTCAAAAATAGGTACCGCAGTCCTCACGTTTTTTGCCGTATTGGTAGTGATGGACGGTTTTTTTGTAGTGAATGAAACTGAGCAAGTGGTCATTACTCAGTTTGGTAATCCCGTAGGTGAGGCCATCACCGAGCCTGGTCTCAATTTCAAGATTCCTTTTATCCAAACAGCCAATTACTTCGAAAAACGCTATCTAGAATGGGATGGTGATCGAAATCAAGTCCCTACTAAGGATAAAAAATTCATTTTTGTAGACACCTATGCCCGATGGCAGATTACCGATCCACTGCAATACTTCCAGCGTTTGGGAGATGAGCGTGGTGCTCAATCGCGATTAGACGATATCCTAGATGGGGAAACCCGTAATGCTATTGCGGCTCACGATTTGGTAGAGCTTATTCGTTCTACGAATCGCGAACCAATATCCGAAGGCATTATTGCCGATATAGTAAATGATTCCTTGGAGACCATTCAAACCGGTAGAGATGTTATCCAAGAACAAATTCAAGAGTTAGCCAATCAGAGAGCGGCTGATTT
>RFPJ01000075.1 GCA_009926145.1 Bacteroidota bacterium | reverse complement strand
TCCCTCATATCTAGTGTGTAATTACCCACAAATCGAACACCTTCTTTTTGTGGTTCATATCGAGAACTAACTGTAATTTTTCTCGAAATTCCGGCTAGATGTAAGTTGCCTGTAATTTCAACCTCTTGATCGGAAAGCTTATTCATTTCCAAAAACTGAAAAGTAATTTCAGGATGAGTATCTACATCTAAGGCATCATAAATCTTACCGTTCATAATGCTTTTACCACTTTCAATGGATTTCGAGTGAGCAACTAATTGTGCGTTTTGTATGCCTTTTATCTCATCTTCCTCTATCCATAATTCGGCTTCAATGGAAACGGTTTCTACTGTGGATTCCCAGTCATGAACAGAAGAAGTACCTAAAATTTTCAATTCGACATTTTTCGCCGTCATTGCTGACCACTGTTGTGCGTGAATTGAGGGCATGTAGAGAAGTAGGGTTATAATTGTTATGATGAGCTTCATTTTATTATTGGTTAGTTTGTTAATTATTGATGGCCAATAGATTATCAGATAGCATTCTTGTTATTACAAGTCAATAATAAGGGTGCAATATGTAGTTTATGTGAAGACCAAAAACTTATTTTTAAAAAGTTCAATTATAGGTTTCAACCAATCTTCAAATTGGCTAAACTTGAAATATGATTTCACCACTCACTATGGATGCTCAAGAATTGGAGCATCGCTATCACTTACAAGTTTATAATAGGCTACCCATCACCATACAAAGAGCTCAAGGTGCTCTAATTTGGGATGAGGCAGGCAAGGAATACATAGACTTATTAGCAGGAATTGCCGTAAATAATGTTGGGCATGCTCACCCCAGAATGATCAAAGCCATACAAAAAGCAGCCACGGAACCTCTGCATCTTTCAAACTTCTACTATACGGCTTCCCAGTCTAAACTTGCTCAGAAACTAGCAACATCCACTGGCTTGGACAGGGTGTTTTTCTGCAATTCAGGAGCAGAAACCATGGAATCGTGTATTAAACTAGCACGTAAATGGGGGCTTAAACATCAGAAAAATGGAAACATCGTTTCATTAAGTAATGGTTTTCATGGACGAACCATGAGTACCATCACCATGAGTTCTCAAAAATATCAAAAAGGGTTCGATCCTCTACCTTCAGGATTCAAACAAGCTAGCTTTAATGATATCCAAAGCCTTCGTTCGGTACTAAATTCAGATACCATAGGTATTGCCTTTGAGTTAATCCAAGGAAATAGTGGGGTACAACCCGCTCAGGTTGAATTCGTTCATGAGATTCAGCAGATATGTAAAGAAAATCAAATACTACTTATCATTGATGAGGTACAAACGGGTGTTGGTAGAACGGGCAAGATGTGGTGTTATGAGCATTTTAACATCCAACCTGATATTGTTGCAAGTGCTAAAGCCCTCGCTGGAGGTATTCCAATTGGCGCTATGATGGCCAAAGAAGAAATTGCAAACTGTATGAACGCTGGAGAACATGGAACAACCTTTGGGGGAAATCCTTTTGCTTGCTCAGTGGCGCTCGAGAATCTAGCCATCATTGAAGATGAATCTCTAATTGAAGAGGCGGGGGAAAAAGGAGATTACTTTATGGATAAGTTGAATCAGCTAGCGGAGATACATAGTTGCATTACACAGGTCAGAGGTAAGGGCCTTATGATTGGATTGGAATTAGATCGACCAACCGCACCATTGGTTCTTGAGTGGGCTAAAAAGGGTGTACTTAGTAACTCCGCAGGTGGTCAATCATTTCGTATTGTTCCTCCCCTCAACATACCCTACAGTTTAATTGACCGTGCGGTTGAACGTCTAGATGAGGTATTACAAGAGCTATAATGTTCGGGTTGAAGAGAACCGAGCATTTTGATCAATAGAAAATACAAGTGGTTTTCATTTTCGGGTGACTATTCACTAAAAAGCTGATACATAGTAGTAATGAGAGTGGTTACTTGCTCGGTTGTAATTTGAAAATGAAAGGTGGCCCTAACCAGATATTTACCAAAAGGCACCATTCGAATACCTTGATCAGCGAAAAGAGTGATTACCTCAGAGGCCTCCCTTTTACCGGTATTAAAAATTACAATATTGGTCTGAACAGCATCTAAATCTACACTGAAGTCCGGGATTTTGTTTATTTCTCCTGCAAATAATTTAGCATTTATATGATCTTGCTTCATCTTTGGCCAATGATGTTCAACCGCATAATCAGCTGCCGCCGTTAACATACCAATTTGCCGCATCCCTCCACCCCACATTTTACGGAATCTTCTGGCTTTTGCAATGGTACGCTCATCTGACAATAACATTGAACCAATGGGCGCCCCTAGTCCTTTGCTAAAACATATAGATAGCGTATCGGCCAGAGCTCCAAAATCACTAGGTTTTTGACCCGTAGCCATCATTGCATTCCAAATTCTAGCCCCATCTATATGCAAAAGTAGGTTACAATCGTTACAAACACTCCGTATCTCTAGCAATTCATCCCAAGTATATACCGCACCACCCCCTTTATTGGTACTGTGTTCTAGGCATACAACTCGCGTCCTAGGTTCCCAATCGTGAGCCCCACGCACATAGTCCGGTATGGAACGGGCGTTCAATTTACCGTTACTCCCTATGATGGGAAATAACTGTACACCGGATAAAACAGAAGCCCCACCAGCTTCATATTGAATGATGTGTCCTTTTGATTCTATGAGTACCTCATCACCGGGATCAGTAATAGCCTTCAAAGCTAGTTGATTACTCATTGTTCCACTAGGAACAAAGAGCCCGGCATCAAAGCCAAACATTTTAGCCATTTTTTCTTGAAAGCTGTTAGCACTCGGGTCCTCAGCAAACACATCATCTCCAAGTAGTGCCTCTTCCATCACACGTTTCATCGAAGGGGTAGGTAGGGTGACCGTGTCACTGCGTAAATCAATGGTAGACATATCAGTAGATTAGTGAACGATATTCGTTTGTTTTTCTTTTATAAATAAAGCATTATAGAGTACTCGATTTGTAATGCCCGTATGTTAAGCGTCCCATAATCAGCATATTTCAGGAGCTATTCAAGCTTATATATGTCAGAGTCTAAAAAATATGATCTCATCATTGCAGGGGCAGGCCTTTCTGGGCTTAGCTTAGCATGGCATTTGATTCAGGAAGATTATAAAGGACAGGTACTTCTCATTGATGAATCATTTGCTCCCAATAACAGTAAAACATGGTGTTTTTGGGGTAAAAAGAGTCATCCTTTTACAGAAATTGCCCATCGTACATGGCGTCAAACTGATTTTTCAGCCCTTGATTTTTCTTCTCGCCTCGCCTTCCAAGATCACAGATACTACTGTGTAAAAGAAAGTGACTATAAAGAAAAAATCTTGCGAGCACTACAAAAAGCTCCAAATTTCGATCTTCTTGAAGAAAGTATTTTAGATTTTTCGTCCAATAGTACCAAGGCTGCACTCATCACCAAGGATAGCAATACCTATCTAGCCGATTATATTTTTCAAAGTATTTTCCTTCCATCTAATTTCGCACCTGAGCAGAGGAAGTATCCATTGATTCAGCATTTTTTAGGGTTAGAAATTAAAACCAAAGAAAAGATTTTTGATAAAACCTCTTTCACGCTCATGGATGTAGATGAGACCTTCGATCAAGGTTTTGCGTTCATGTATCTATTACCTTTCAAAAAGACTCGTGCCCTTGCGGAGTTTACCGTCTTTTCAGATACCCCATTAAAAAAGAAAGAGTATAAAAAGAAGATTAAAAGCTATCTCAAGAACAATTTTGGACTTGAACGGCAGGACTACCTTATCAAACGTAAGGAATATGGTGAAATACCCATGGATGACCGGCCACATACACCTACTTATGCATCCCGAATATTCAATCTAGGTACCGTTGGTGGATTCACAAAGCCAAGTACTGGGTATACCTTTAGCAGAGTTCATAAGTATTCCAAAGCCTGTGCTAAGGAATTAGCAAGAGGCAAGAAACCTCTCTCTCCCACGGCCTCTGAATATAGATTCCGATATTATGACTTGTTACTACTACGAGTACTAGCTACGGATGTACCTGCTAGTAGAAAGATATTCCGTAGTCTTTTCAAAAATAGTCCTGTAGACCGTATATTTAAATTTTTGTCGGAAGAGACTAGTTTTACCGAAGATTTAAAAATATTAAGCAGCTGCCATTATCCGCCTTTTTTAAAGGCATTAACGGTACATCCTCCTTTCTTGACTCAATTCAAGACCCAAAAAATACAGATGAAACATCAACCTATCAGTTCCTTTGATGAGGAGGATATCATTGATAAGCAGGATTATTTAATGGATGTAGAGATCTAATAGTGAGCTCTTACACCATCTTGGGTTAACTAACCTTCAATAGTGTTTAGCTAACAAACTGACTACCGCTGTCTCTGAGCGTAGTATCTGAGCATCATTTCCATAACCCAATATAAATGACCTTACAGATTGATTGGAAAACTGTTCTATTTCTGAATTGCTGAAACCTCCTTCAGGGCCAACAAAATAAAGCCTAGATTCATCATTTCCCAAGCCAATAGTTTCCCACTCTGTAGAAGCCTCTTCATGAGCCACATACATTGAAAATGAGCTATTCTTCATCGTATGCGTGTAATCTACTACGACATCTGCAATGTGTTTTTTAATCACTAAACGAGGAAACCAACAACGCTTTGATTGTTTGGCTGCACTAAGCATGATTTGCTGTAGTCGATCTGCCTTCCACCGTGGGAATTCGGAATTTTCCGCTTCAAACAGATAAAAAATATCGACTCCCAATTCAACTGCTTTTTCTAAAGCCCATTCTAATCGGTCCCTTTTATGCAGACTCGCTAATGCAACAGATATGCATGTATTTGACTTATTCTGAAACTCCTGGCTTAGAATTTTAGCTTGTACCTGCTGTTTACCAATATGACTTATTTCTGCGGTAAACCTACCTCCTACCCCATTTGTTACATATATGATATCGGCTATAGACTTACGGAGAACTTGTGATATATGCTTACTCTCTTGCTCATCAAATATGATGCTATCGTTTATTATTTGAGAGGGTACAACGTAGAATTGGATGTTCATGAGGCATCAAAATGCTTGCCTAATTTTAAATCCTGACCCTGGTAATTACTTTTGATTTCTCTGCCGTACATCACTTCAGGCTGTTCCGAGTTTGGCTCAAACTGCATACTAAACAGAGTTTGACCATCTTCTATCAAAAATGGCACATCGTGAGAACGTACTTCTAGCACCGCACGAGCTCCACCATCTTCTACGCTTCCACCAAATCCACTATCAAAAAATCCTGCATAATGAGTTCTTAATTCCCCCGAACCCGTATCATAAGCCATCATCTCACATGCCAACTTAGCAGGTACTCGTATGCGTTCTTTCGAAGCAAAAATATAGAAACTCTCAGGCTCTAGTATAACCATAGAATCTTTAGATGCTAATATAGGTTCCCAAAAATCCTCTACCGCATAATGACCTATTTTTTCAAAATCAATATAATTGCTATGTCTTTTGGCTTTATACCCTATAATTTGGCCCGGTTTTGCCTTAAGATGAACACTCATAAATAAACCTTTATTTACTTTTAGGGTTTCCAAAGGCATGGCTTTCCCCTCTTCTGTAAATAACAAAGGTTCTTGATCATGTATCCTGAGTAAATCCTGATCAGATAGAACTTCAAATCCATGCCGGATACGAAGCTGATTGAGTCGTTGTCCTGTCTTTACTTTTATAGGAAATGATTTTGGAACAACTTCTACAAATAATGGACCTTGATAACCTGCCGAAATTTCTTCAAATCGATGTGAAAAATCAGTGATTACTCTGGTGAAAACGTCCAAACGACCCGTACTGCTTTTTGGGTTGGCTTTTGCTGTTAAGTTTTCCAGTGCATACAGACGAATAGAGTCTTTCTCATCTATACGATCCGTACTAGATCGGTGCATGGATGTAGGAGAATAATGACTTTGAGGTAAACGTAAATGCTCGAGAAGCGGAATAATATAAACCGCATTCTCTTCCAAAACCGCCCCCTCTTTTAGAGAAAATGAATACTGCTCTAGACGTTCTAGTTTCTGAGAAACTCCACATTTATCCATCTTGGGTCAGATTCAGAGCTCTTCTCATCAAAATATTTAGACTCTGGATCGAATTGTAAAGCATCAGGATACGCCTCACGACAA
>RFPJ01000074.1 GCA_009926145.1 Bacteroidota bacterium | reverse complement strand
TGTATCAATCATTCCTTACGAATTTGTCTATTTTTATTTACTTATAAAAATTAATCCTTATTACTCACAAACATTAGGCTCATAACAGACCCAACACATCTTCTGTTCTATTGATCAAATAAATGTGGTGCATCAATCATACCATTAGCATGCACATTGGATTGAAGTGCGTAGTTAAAACCCGGATGAATAGCACTACCTCCCACACTACCATCTTTTGAAAGTGCAATGACACCAACTTGAAGAGATTCTGGATTTTTTTCTTTGCGAATAATACGAGCGATCACTTCGTCACATGCTTCTTGTGGACTATAACCTTGTCGCATCAATTCTACTGCAACGGATGCTCCAGCCGATCTTATAACAGCTTCCCCAAGACCGGTCGCTACCGCGCCACCCACTTCATTATCCAAATAAAGCCCGGCACCAATGATGGGAGAATCACCTACTCTGCCGTGCATTTTATAAGCCGCACCACTTGTGGTACACGCTCCGGACAAATTTCCTTCTTCGTCAAGTGCCAACATGCCAATGGTGTCGTGATTTTCAACATTAATCACAGGTGCATATTTCGAGTCCTCTAACCATTTTCTCCACGCTTTTTCAGATGCTTCGGTCAGTAAATTTTGACGTTCAAAGCCCTGAGATTCAGCAAATTGCAAAGCTCCTGCCCCCACTAACATCACATGTGGTGTGTCTTCCATAACCTTCCTTGCCACAGAAATGGGATGTACAATATGTTCCAAAAAAGCTACCGAACCGCATTGCTGCTCATGATTCATGATACAAGCGTCCAAAGTCACACGACCTTCACGATCAGGAAATCCACCAAGACCAACGGATTGATTCTCTGGATCGGCTTCGGCTGTTTTTACTCCAAATTCAACCGCATCTAAAGCACTTCCCCCTTCCGATAACACCTTCCAGGCTACTTCATTGGCCTTAATGCCATGAATCCAAGTAGAAACAACCACAGGTTTTTGAGTTTGATTGGATCGAAGTCTACCCTTTTTTGGGTCGCTTTGTGTTAGACTTCTCATACCCAAGCCACCAAATCCTGCTAGACCTGCTAAGCTTTTTTGTAAGAATTGTTTTCTGTTTTGAGGCATTTCTAAGGTTTATTTAATTAACGGTCTGATAAGTGAGAGACGCCTGGCAATATTTTACCCTCCAAATATTCCAAGCTTGCCCCACCACCTGTTGATACATGCGATACCTGATCACTTAGGCCCGCCTGTTTGATGGCAGAGGCAGAATCTCCGCCACCTATAATGGTAGTGGCTCCATGTTCGGTAGCTTCAACCAATGCTTTTGCAACTGCTTGAGTACCAACCGCAAAGTTGGGCATTTCAAAAACGCCCATGGGACCATTCCATAAAATTGTTTTTGCTTGCACGATAACATCACTAAATAATTCAATGGTTTTAGGGCCGATATCTAGAGACTCCCATCCATCTAAAATACCATTCGCATCTACTATCTTACGATTAGCATCATTATTAAAATCATCAGCAATCACAAGATCAATAGGTAAAAGTAAATTCACTCCGTTGGCAAGTGCTTGATCCATTAACTCCTTAGCCATTGGGATTTTATCTTCTTCAAGGAGTGAATTACCAACCGAATAACCTTTGGTGGCTAAGAATGTATACGCCATACCGCCACCAATTATAATGGTATCAACCTTGGTAAGTAAACGCTGAATCACAGGGATTTTATCCGAAACCTTCGCTCCTCCTAGGATAGCAACAAATGGACGCTTGGGGTCATTCACACTATCATTCAAATAGGTAATTTCTTTCTCCAATAGAAAGCCGGAAACCGATGGATTCAAAAATTCAGTTACTCCAGAAACCGAAGCATGTGCTCGGTGAGAACTTCCAAATGCGTCATTTACAAACACATCGGCATGAGCGGCCAAGGCTTGAGCAAAAGCAGGATCATTATCCGTCTCTTCATTATGAAAACGAACATTCTCTAGTACCACAATGTCTCCATGAGATGCAGAATCTATGGCCTCTTTTGCTTCTTCTCCTATACAATCTTTCGCAAAATGAACCTTAGCTGAAATCAGGGTAGATAAATGTTGAGCCACGGGTTCTAGTGAAAATTCAGTAGCAAAGGCACCTTTAGGTCGACCTAGGTGAGAACATAAGACCAATTTAGCACCTTGATCCAATACATAATTTATGGAAGGCAGGGCCTGTACTATCCTATTATCGTCTGTAATTTCACCATCTATGATGGGGACATTAAAGTCTACCCGCATTAACACGGTCTTTTCTGTAAGGCTTATATCTTTGAGAGTGAGTTTAGACATGATGAAAAAATAAGTAATGTGTTATGATAGAAAATGAGTTTAAACGGGCTTATAACCCACAAATAGCTAAGCTTTAAGGTACATAAGACTTTGCCCATATAAAACTGTAATGAATGGGCAATTTCTAGGGCTTATTAGCTAAAATACCCTATATTTAGAGCAATTTAAAGAACGTTGATATGACCCAAGATTCCACTCTTTATTTTGACTTTGCCGCAACTACTCCACTAGACCCTGAAGTTTTAGAGGCAATGATGCCTTATTTGACCAGTCAGTATGGAAATGCAAATTCCGCCCATCATTTAGGGCAAAGAGCAAAAGTAGTCGTTGAGGATGCACGTGAACAAATTGCCGAACTTATCGGTGCTGAGCCCTCTGAAATCATTTTTACATCAGGAGGTACCGAAAGTGACAATGCGGTTATCCAAGGGGCGATGTCGTTGGCAGGAGAAAAAAATGAACTCATATGCTCTCCGGCAGAACATCATGCGGTATTGCACCCCATTGAGCTATCCAAACTCAAGGGATTTGTACCCGTACTTGTGCCTATCAATGAAGAGGGTACGGTAACTCCTTCAGTCCTAAAAAAGGTGCTCTCGGATCGAACAGCGTTAGTGAGTCTCATGCATGTAAACAATGAAATCGGATCCATCAATGATGTAAAACAACTAGCGGATGTTTGTCATGCCCAAGGGGTTCTTTTTCATACCGATGCGGTTCAAAGTCTAGGAAAAATACCTGTAAATGTTCAAGATCTTGGCATCGATTTCCTCAGTGGTAGCGCACATAAAATATATGGGCCTAAAGGAATTGGGCTAATGTACGTACGTAATGGCAGCCGTTGGCTGCCCTGGCTCACCGGTGGCTCTCAGGAAAGGCGACGACGCGGTGGCACTACCAATGTTCCTGGAGTGGTTGGTTTTGCAAAGGCATTAGAAATTGCCATTAATAAAATGGACGCTCAGCAAGCTCATTTCAAGTTATTGAAGCAACACTTACTTAAGGAATTAGATCAGCATCTATCCGTCTGTACCTTTCACATCAATGGGAATCCAGGAGTCGACCATATCATAAATCTTTGCTTTCATAATGAAGAAAACAAAGGCATCGATGGTGAAATGCTACTCTTAAACTTAGACATTGAAGGAATTTGTGTTTCCAATGGTTCGGCATGCACCTCCGGTGCCGTTGAGCCTTCTCATGTTCTTATGGCTCTTGGTTGCGCACCAGAACAAGCAAAATCTAGCATCCGCATTAGTTTTGGAAGACATACATCAAAAGATCAGGTTAGTACATTAGTACGGAGTCTTGAAAAAGTTTTAGGTCGAATGTTCCCGCTAGTCTCGTAATACCTGTAAAACCCATCACTAATAGCAAAAGCCTTAATTATAATGAGAATCTGTGTGTACTGTGGTTCTAGGACTTCCAAAAACACCCTCTTCCTAGAAGCCGCTAACGAGCTTGGTAAAGGAATAGCCCAACGAAATTGGGGGATTGTTTACGGGGGAGGTAAAATAGGAATGATGGGGCTTGTAGCTGATTCGGCTCTGGCACATAATGGAGAAGTTATTGGGATCATTCCTACAGCCTTAAAAACCAAAGAAGTGGCGCATTATGGGGTATCCAGACTTATTGAAACACCCGATATGCATTCCAGAAAAGCGAAGATGGAAGAGCTCTCGAATGCATTTTTAGTTTTACCAGGGGGCTTTGGAACCTTGGACGAGTTTTTTGAAATTCTTACTTGGCGCCAACTTGGTTTCCACCAAAAACCCATAATTATTGTGAATATTGATGGGTATTTTGACGGACTAGCCCAGTTCGTTCATCGAGCAATAAAAGAAGATTATATTCGATCTTCTAATCAAGAGTTATTCACATGGACCCAAAGTATTGAGGAGTCTTTGGAACAACTTGATCTTGAATTTTCTTAACTAATCACACCCAATCGAATTATCTATGCAAAACTTAACCTTATCTCTTGGCATATTACTCGTAATCCTTGGTGGTGCTTCGTATTTAGGCACTGGTCAAGAAAGTATTACCGCACTTATTCCCTCATTTTTTGGGATTTTATTTATCCTATTTGGCATTCTAAGCAAGCAAGAAAAGCTTCGAAAGCATATGATTCATGCCGCTGCTGGTCTGGCTTTACTTGGGATATTAGGTACCGCACGAGCTATTCCAGGATTCATTGATGTCATCTCTGGTACGCCGGTTGAGCGCCCCTTAGCGATCTATGCACAAACCGCCATGTTGGTTATGTGCGCTGGTTATTTAATAAGAGCCGTACAGTCTTTTATTGACGCTCGTAAAGCAAAGTAATTAGCGTAAGTACCTTACGATTTTAGACTGCCTTATCATCTTTAAATATATCGTTGATAAGGTGGCTGTATTTTTCGGAAATAACTCTTCGCTTTACTTTCATTGTAGGGGTAATCTCACCGGTTTCTACAGTAAATTCACTTGCAATAAGTCGGAAATCTCTGATCTTTTCATGAGATGCCAATTCTTTAGAGAAGCTTGCCATTTCTTTTTTGTAAATAGTTTGAACTTCTGTAAGTGCTAGCATAGATTCTACATCAGAATACGAGAGGCCCAATTCGTCTACATGCTTTTTTAGTACCTCAAAATCAGGGACAATAAGGGCAGCCATAAAATTCTGAGCTTCACCAACTACCACAAGCTGATCAATCCACTTACTCGATTTAAACATATCCTCAATAGGACCAGGATAGATATTTTTACCTCCTGCGTTTACTATCATATGTTTGATCCGGTCGGTAATTTTGAGGTTACCTCCAACAAATCGTCCTACGTCACCGGTATGAAGCCAACCCTTATCATCAATCATTTCCTTTGTGGCATCTTCATTTCGCCAATACCCTTTCATAACGTTAGGACCTTTACACAAAATTTCACCCGCCTCAGAACTTAGTTCCGTGGGATAATCCTCTCCACTAACTTGGGCAATGATTTCACCTGTTTCTAGATTTTGAATTCCCACAGTAACACCCTGTATTACACTACCAACAACTCCAACTACTTCATCTCCTGGTCTGTTGGCCGTCATAACGGGTGAGGTTTCGGTTAAACCATAACCTTGAAGGATAGGTAGACCCGCACACTTAAAAAATGTATCAATATCGGGAGGTAATGCCGCGCCGCCAGAAACAAAAAGACGCACTCGACCACCGGTTTTCTCTTTTAATTTGTCAAATACTAATTTATCGGCTATCGACTTTTGAAGAGATACTAAGCCACGTTTACCATCCACATATTTTTGACCCGTATTCAAAGCCCATTTAAATATCTGCTGTTTTATAGCACTGCCCTCTTCCACATTTTTATTAATAACATTGAAAATTTTCTCAAATAGTCGAGGCACACTAATCACTACCGTAGGTTTCACTTCGGGTAGATTTTTTGATACGGTATCTACACTCTCGGCATAATAGATTTCAGCTCCACACGCAATAATGGCATAATATCCTGCCGTACGTTCAAACGAATGGCAGAGAGGCAAAAAGGATAAGCAGCTATCTTTATCATCCCAATAAATGTGATGAGTGGCTGCTTTCACATTACTACAAATATTATTGTGGGTTAACATAGCTCCTTTGGGCTTTCCAGTGGTTCCTGAAGTATAAATCAAGGTACACACATCATCAGGTTTAACCTCTTTGGAACTAGCTTCAATTGCCTCACCATGCTCCTTATATAAGCCCTTACCATCTCGCATGATATGATCAAACAAATGCACATGCTCAGGGGCCATAAGTTTAGCATTTTTAGGCATCTCAAAAGCCACAATTTCTTTCAGGTCGGGGCAATTATCAAATACCTCAACCGCCTTTTTTAACTGAATTCCCGTAGAAACAAAGAATATTTTTGCCTGTGAATCCTGCAGAATGTATTCGCACTGGCTTGATGGTAAGGTCGTATATAATGATACGTTGATACCACCCAAAAGTTGAATGGCCAAATCTACCACGGCCCATTCGTAACGA
>RFPJ01000073.1 GCA_009926145.1 Bacteroidota bacterium | reverse complement strand
GTAGTGCTAAGGTGATGAGGCGATCCAAAAATTCGAACATGATTCGTCCACGAAGGGTTACTTTACAACCAATCGGCATACCTTCACGTAGTTTGAAGTTAGAGATCGACTTTTTGGCTTTGGTAGTCACAGGCTGTTGACCGGTGATTAAAGCCATATTAGCGACGATAGTATCCAATACTTTCTTGTCTTGTATTGCCTCTCCTACACCCACATTGAGTACAATTTTTTCGAGTTTAGGCACAGCCATTACGTTGGTGTACTGGAACTCTTCTGTGAGCTTAGAGACGATTTCGTCTTTATAAATTGTATATAGTCTTGAATCTGCCATTATTAATAACTCAGCTTATTTGTCGATTAATTCGCCGCTCTTTTTCGAATAGCGAACCCAACGAGTTTTTCCGTTCTCTTCCACTTGTTTACGTCCAATGCGAGTTGGTTCTTCTGTAGTTGGATCTACAACCATCACATTAGAAACATGAATAGACGCCTCTTTGCTCACACGTCCACCCTGTTGATTTTCTTGAGAAGGCTTTTCGTGGTGAGTACGCACATTAACACCTTCTACCAGTACTCTTTCTTGTTCTGGGAATACCATTAATACACGAGACTGATAGCCTTTTTCACGCGAAGGTTGACCTTTAGCGCTAGTAATCGCTTTGGTCAAGGCTACCATGTCGCCTTTCTTAACGTGTAATTTCTTTTGATTGTTCTTTTTACGTGGCATTGTTCTAATCCTTTAAAGTACTTCAGGGGCAAGAGACACGATTTTCATATAGCTTTTCTCACGTAATTCACGTGCTACTGGGCCAAAAATACGTGTACCTACTGGTTCTTGATCTTTGTTGATCACTACCGCAGCATTTTCGTCAAAGCGGATATATGATCCATCTCTTCTACGGTACTCTTTTTTGGTTCGTACGATAACCGCTTTTACAACATCTCCCTTTTTCACGTTTCCACCTGGGATCGCTGTCTTAACTGAAGCAGAGATAATATCACCAACGCGTGCATATCGACGTTTTGAGTCACCAAGTACCTTAATACACATGATTTTCTTGGCACCGCTGTTATCAGCTGTTTGTAGTATTGTTTGTGTTTGGACCATCTTTCTGTATAAAGTTGTTCGTTACTTCGCTTTTTCAACGATTTCAACCAATCTCCAAGATTTGTTCTTAGATAATGGTCGTGTAGACATAATTCGTACCGTATCACCAATGTTTGCTTCATTGTTCTCATCATGAGCCATGAGCTTACTGGTTTTGGTAATAAACTTGCCATAGATCGGGTGCTTAACCTGTCGATCAACAGCAACAGTTATACTTTTTTGCATTTTGTTACTAACCACTCGGCCGATTCTTTCTCGGCGTTGTGCTCTTTCTACAGTCGTTTGCGCTTGTTCTGCCATAGTTTCTTCCTACTAGTTATTCAGCACTTTTTTCAGTGATTACAGTATGCAATCGTGCAATTTCTCTGCGTATTTGTTTTAGACGAGCAGGGTTTTCTACTTGTCCAGTAACAGATTTTGAAAAAGCCAATTTTTGAAGAGTGGTTTTTTCGTCGTTGAGGCGTGCCTTCAACTCTGTTATGCTTAAATCTCTTAGTTCGTGTGCTTTCATGGTATTAGATAATTAAAAGCTTTTTAGGCCTTAGCCGTTTAAGTCTCTTCGTGCAATGAATTTAGTTTTAATCGGCAATTTGTGAGAGGCTCTTCTAAGAGCTTCACGAGCTCGTTCTTCACTTACACCGGCAATTTCAAACAGAATTCTACCTGGTTTTACTACTGCTACCCAGTGATCTAAAGCACCTTTACCTTTACCCATTCGAGTTTCGGCTGGCTTACTTGTCATCGGGCGATCTGGGAAAATTCTAATGAAGGTCTGTCCATCACGTTGCAAAGAACGAGAGATGGCAATACGACATGCTTCAATTTGTCTAGAGGTAATGAACTTAGGCTCGAGTGCCTTCAATCCGAAATCACCGAAACTGATGAGGTGACCTCTGTTGGAGTTCCCTTTGAGTTTGTCACGATGGACGCGACGTCGTTTGACTCGTTTTGGTTCTAACATGATTTCTTATCCTAGTTGTTATTCGCTCGGTTACGATTTCTGCTTTTTCGTCGATTGCGTCGATCGTTGTTATCGTTACGGCGTCCTCGGGATGAATCTGCTTCCTGCTTGGCCTGAGCACTAGGAGAAAGATCTACATCACCAATTACCTCACCTTTAAAAATCCATACACTCACACCAATTGCACCATAAATGGTATTGGCTGTTGAGGTTGCATAATCAATGTCTGCACGGATAGTATGAAGAGGTATTTGACCCTCCTTATAGTGTTCGGTTCGAGCCATCTCAGCCCCACCTAAACGTCCAGCACATTTCACTTTAATTCCTTTTGCTCCCATTCTCATAGCAGAAGCAATGGCTGTTTTCATCGCTCGTCGGAAAGACACACGTGATTGCAACTGCTGCGCAATATTCTGAGCTACTAAACTAGCATCAACTTCTGGGCGCTTGATTTCACTAACATTGATTTGAACTTCTTTGTTGGTGATTTTCTTTAGCTCTTCACGTAGAAGCTCAATTTGCTCACCGCCTTTACCGATGATTACACCTGGACGAGAAGTTCTTAGCGTAAGAAGAATACGCTTTGGCGTGCGCTCGATTACGATATTAGATAGTCCACCATTTCTAAGACGTGCGTGTAAGTACTCACGTAATTTATTGTCTTCTAAAAGAAGTGATGGTTGATTGTCTTCGGAATACCAATTGGATTCCCAACCTCTAATAATGCCTAATCTAAAACCTACTGGATTTGTCTTTTGTCCCAAAGTATTCCTCTTTATTCCGTTACAAGTTCTGATTCTTTCTTGGCTACCACTACGGTAATGTGACAAGAACGCTTATTAATTCGGTGTGCACGACCTTGAGGTGCGGGCTGAATTCGTTTTAAGGTTACGCCTTCATCTACAAAGATGGTTTTTACGTATAGGTCCTCATTTTCGAAACGCTCCTCTTGAAATTTATCGCGAAGATTAGCCGCGGCCGATTTTACTACTTTAGCAACGTCAATAGCAGCTCCTTTTTTTAGGAACTCTAGTTGCTTGATTGCTTTTTCTACGTTTTTACCACGTACGAGATCAGCAACCAAACGCACCTTGCGTGGAGCTTTGCGTAAATGACGCTGTACTGCTTTTGCTTCAAATACTGAATTTTCCATGGTTCAGTCCTTATTTAGCTTTCTTGATAGGATGCCCACGGAAGGTACGAGTAGGTGCAAATTCACCTAGTTTGTGACCTACCATGTTCTCAGTGACGAACACTGGGATGAATTGTTTTCCATTGTGGACCGCAAGCGTTAAACCGATGAAATCTGGAGTAATAAGAGATCCTCTAGACCAGGTTTTAATAACTTTTTTACTTCCACTTTCGTTGGCCGCATCGATTTTACGTTGCAATTTGTAATGAACAAAGGGCCCTTTCTTTAATGAGCGTGGCATACCTTACTTATTATTTCTTAGTTTTTCTTCTACGGATGATGTACTTAGACGAAACCTTCTTAGGATTTCTCGTCTTCTTACCTTTGGCCATTTGACCCCAAGGAGATCTTGGATGTCCACCAGAGGATTTACCTTCTCCACCACCCATGGGGTGATCTACCGGGTTCATCGCAACCCCACGTGTTTGTGGGCGACGACCTAACCAACGACTACGTCCGGCTTTACCAATCGTTGTGTTCATGTGATCTGGATTACTAGTCGTACCAACAGTGGCCATACACGTACCAAGAACCATACGAACTTCACCAGATGGAAGCTTTAGACTAACATATTTGTCTTGCTTACCTAGAATTTGAGCTACCGTACCTGCACTACGACAAATAGTTGCACCAGCACCGGGTCTTAATTCTACCGCATGAACAAAGGTACCAGGAGGCATATTTCTCATTTGTAGAGCATTACCCATATCTGGCGCTACTCGTTCACCAGAGATAACAGTATCTCCTACTTTTAAACCGTTAGGCGCAATAATGTATCTCTTTTCACCATCGGCATATGCTAAAAGTGCGATACGAGCGGTACGATTTGGATCGTATTCAATCGTTTGAACTTTAGCTGGTATATCAAATTTATTTCTTTTGAAATCAATGATTCGGTAACGACGCTTATGTCCTCCTCCACGATGGCGAGAAGTTTTACGTCCATGATGGTTACGTCCACCAGACTTTCCGATACCTAAGGTTAACGAAGGTTCTGGAGTACGCGTCGTAACATCGTCGAACACGGGCGCTATACGGTGCCGCGTTCCTGGGGTCATTGGTTTTAATTTCTTAGTAGCCATGGATTGCTTCTATTAAATTTCTTCGAAGAAGTCGATGGTTCCCTCTTTAACAGAGATAATCGCTTTCTTCCATGTTTTGGTTCTACCAGCCTGAAAACCACTACGTGTGTATCGACCTTTTGGCTTGGATGGCATGATAAGTGTATTCACTTTAGCAACTTTAACTCCAGGATAGTGAGCTTCAATTGCTTTTTTGATTTCAGGCTTGGTTGCACTGCTTTGTACTTCAAAGGCATACTTGCCTTCGGTATCTTGAATACGGCTTAATTTTTCAGTAATCAGGGGGCGAATGAGAATGCTCATGCTGCTACCTCCTCATTATTCTGTGACTGAATGCTACCCTCAAGAGTGCTAATTGCACTTTCTTGAATAAGAATCACATCACTGTTAAGGATTTCGTAGGTATTCACAGATGATGCCACGATAACTTGTACACCAGGAATGTTTCTAGCTGATTTCCAAACGTTCGCATTTTCGCTAGGGATAAGTATGGTTACTTTTTTGCCAGCAATTTGGAACGCATCAAGCATAGCATCTACTGCTTTAGTACTAGGAGTCTCGAAGCTATAGTCTGTGGTTACCATCAAGTTTTCAGAAGCCACTTTCATACTAAGAGCAGATTTGCGAGCTAACTGAACAACTTTCTTATTTAGTTTGAATGAGTAGTCACGTGGTTTTGGTCCAAAAACAGTACCACCTTTTCGTAATAGAGGAGATTTGATGTTACCTCGTCGGGCATTACCAGTTCCTTTCTGACGATATAATTTCTTAGTGCTACCAGCTACTTCTGAACGGCCTTTGGTACTGTGAGTACCTTGACGTCTACCCGCCATAATTCTGCGGACATCTTCGTAGATAACTACTTCATTAGGCTCAATCGCAAAGATATCGTCGTTCAATTCAACGCTATTCTTGCTTTTGGATCCATCGGTATTAAATACAGTTACTTTCATGATTCAAATAGCTCCACTGTTTTGTTGAGTATTTCAACATAACTACCTTTAGGTCCTGGAATACTTCCGGTGATTAACACCACATCAGACTCGGGTAAGATTTTTGCAATACTAAGATTTTTAACCTTTACGCGGGTATTTCCGTATTGACCAGCCATTCTCATGCCTTTGAATACTTTAGAAGGATCCGAGGCATTACCAATAGAACCAGGAGCTCTTAATCGGTTGTGCTGACCATGAGTTTCATCACCTACACCACCGAAATTATGACGCTTAATAACACCAGAAAATCCACGACCTTTGGTGATACCAGCTACATCAACGATGTCTCCTACTGAAAATACGTCCTCAATTTTGAGTTCATCGCCCTCTACAAAACCTTCTGGAATAAAGTCTCTGAACTCTTTTACGACAGCCTTTGACTGATCTAGATCAACTTTAGCAAAGTGACCGCGAACAGATTTAGACACGTTTTTTTCTTTTCTATCAAAATTCGCGAGCTGAACGGCATTATAGCCATCTTTCTCTACGGTTTTGATTTGGGTAATAACAGAGGCTGGCACTTCGACTACAGTAACCGGAATACTTCTTCCGATTTCGTCGAAGACGCTTGTCATCCCAACTTTTTTACCTATTAAACCACGCATTGGTTTGTACTCTTAGTTTATACTTTAATTTCAACGTCCACGCCTGAAGGAAGCTCTAATTTCATTAGGGCATCCACCGTTTGAGATCCAGTAGAAAGGATATCAATAAGGCGTTTGTGTGAACGGTATTCGAATTGCTCTCGAGACTTTTTGTCCACGAAAACAGATTTATTAACCGTAATAATGTTCTTGCGAGTAGGTAATGGAATGGGACCAGACACTACAGCGCCAGTTGACTTAACGGTTTGAATAATCTTCTCTGCAGACTTATCAATCAAATTATGATCGTAAGACTTCAGTTTGATTCTGATTTTTTGTTGTGTTGCCACGGATCAGAACTCCTTAATCTAAAATTTTAGTTACAACGCCGGCACCAACTGTACGGCCACCTTCACGAATCGCAAAACGCAATCCTTCT
>RFPJ01000072.1 GCA_009926145.1 Bacteroidota bacterium | reverse complement strand
GAGTATGCAAAAAACATCCTTTATGGCACATTCATTCAAAGAAGTAAAAAATCTAAGTTACCCCAATACCGAAGTTGATGTACTTAATCAATGGAAAGATCGGGCTATTTTTGAGAAGAGCATCCAAACCCGTAACGATGGAATCCCATTCAATTTTTACGAAGGCCCTCCGACGGCTAATGGTAAGCCGGGCATTCATCATGTGATGGCTAGAACCGTAAAGGATTTATTCTGTCGCTATAAGACGCTTAAAGGCTATAAGGTTGAACGAAAGGCGGGTTGGGATACCCATGGTCTTCCCGTTGAAATTGAAGTGGAGAAAGCATTGGGTTTGGAAGGTAGGTCCCAGGTTGAAGAATATGGTGTAGCCGAATACAATGCGGAATGTAGATCTAGTGTTTTAAAGTATAAAGACCTTTGGGATGAGTTGACGGATCGAATGGGCTATTGGGTGGACCAAGAAAATCCATACATCACATTTGAGAACGACTATATAGAATCTGTATGGTGGGCTTTAAATGAATTATTTAAGAAAGGTCTGCTATACAAGGGATATAAGATACAGTGGTATTCACCAGGTAATGGTACCGTACTATCCTCTCATGAGGTAAGTCTTGGATATAAAAATACACAAGACCCAAGTATCTATGTTATGTTTCCTAAACCGGATGAAGAGGAGACCTATTACCTGGCATGGACAACTACCCCGTGGACGACCATTTCCAATATGGCGCTAACCATAAACCCAGAGCTCGAGTATGTGAAACTAGCGCATCACCATAAAAATTATATTGTAGCTAAGGGTTGTGTAGATCGCGTTTTTGGAGAGGAAGTCATCATCTTGGAAACATTCAAAGGTGAAGAATTACTTGGTCAATCCTATGCCCCAATTTTCGATTATGCTAAGAATCATGTTTCTGATTCAGAAGCCTGGAGAATTATCCCGGCAAGTTATGTAACTATTGAGGATGGTAACCAATGTTCAACCCGATAGATCGAGACGGTTGTTTCACGGAACAAGTTCCTGAATTTCAGGGGCAGTGGTTTAAAGAGGCGGATAAAGGGATTGCAAAAGCCATTAAAGAAAAAGGTTTGATGTTTCGTCATGAAACCTACGAGCACAATTATCCTTTCGATTGGAGAAAGGGAACTCCTTTGATGAGCTATCCAGTGGAGTCTTGGTTTATTAAGACCACTGCGGTTAAAGATCGTATGGTTGAGCTAAATAAAACCATCAACTGGAAACCAAGTAGTACAGGGACGGGTCGTTTTGGTACTTGGTTAGAGAACAACGTGGACTGGGCAATATCCAGACAGCGATACTGGGGAACACCACTTCCTATTTGGCAAAGTGATAAAAATCCAGATGTTTTTGAGTGTATTGGTAGTGTTTCCGAGCTCAAGCAGAAGGCAGGAATACCTGAAGATGAAGAGATAGATTTGCATAGGCCCTATATCGATGAACTAACATGGCCAGCACCTGGAGGAGGTACCATGCGTAGAGTGCCCGACTTACTAGATGTTTGGTTTGATTCGGGTTCTATGCCCTTTGCTCAGTGGCATTATCCTATGGAAACCCAAAAAGAATTTTCGAGTAGATTTCCGGCCGATTTTATTGCCGAAGGTGTTGATCAAACACGAGGATGGTTCTATACCCTCCACGCTTTGGGGACCATGCTGTTCGATCAAGTAGCTTATAAAAATGTGGTATCCAATGGTCTTGTTTTAGATAAGAACGGGGAGAAGATGAGTAAATCCAAAGGGAATACCGTTGATCCTTTTGAGATACTAAAAACCTACGGCGCGGATACGACTCGATGGTATATGATGAGTAATTCCTCTCCTTGGGATAATCTGAAATTCAGCGAGGAAGGACTTAAAGAAACCCAGCGGAAATTCTTTAATACCTTAGTGAATACCTATTCATTCTTTGCGATGTATGCCAATATCGATGGTTTCAGTTCAAAAACTCCTCATATTCCAACAGCCGATCGACCCGAGATTGATCGATGGATCATATCACGCTTGAACACTACCATTAAAAATGTAGAGAGTTTCTTTGATGACTATGAGCCTACAAGGGCCGCTCGTGAAATGGAAACATTTGTTGAAGAGTTGAGCAATTGGTATGTGCGTAGAAATAGACGTCGTTTTTGGAAGTCCGGTGCTACCATAGACAAAACAGCGGCATATCAAACCCTGCATGAATGCTTACTAAGTATTAGCCAACTTATGAGTCCGATCGCTCCATTCTTAAGTGAATGGATGTATCAGCGTTTAACCGAGCACTCCGATGGTTATGAAGAATCGGTTCACCTATCCTTCTTCCCAACGGTTGAAGAAACGGCTATTCTTAGCTCTCTCGAACACAAAATGGATCGAGCGCGGTTGATATCGGCTATTGTACTTAGGATTCGCAATCAAATAGATATGAATGTGCGACAGCCTTTGGCTAGAATAATTCTACCTATAAAAGATGAAGTGGAGCGCAATGCTATTCTATCTGTACAGCACATTATATTGGAAGAAGTTAATGTGAAAGCTATTGAATTTGTTGATGATGACTCAGGCATTGTTCATAAGTCCGCCAAACCAAATTACCCATTACTTGGGAAGAAATTGGGGCCTCATATGAAATCAGTCGCTCAACAAGTACAATCTTTTACAAGTGATCAAATCAATGATTATGAGCTTAATGGCCAAATTCAAATGACCCTAAACGATGGTACATCGGTGACACTATTGGAAGGTGAAATTGACATAATTCGAACGGGCTTAGAGGGTTGGCAGGTTGAAACGGAAGGTGGCTTAAGTGTTGCCGTGGATACCGATTTAAGTGATGAATTAGTAAAAGAAGGCCTGGCAAGAGAGTTTGTAAATAGAGTGCAAAATATGCGAAAAGAGGCTAACTTTGATGTTACCGACCGAATAGTAATTGGAGTACAAACTGGAGAGCATGTATCCGAAGCCATCAGCTTTATGTCGGAATACATCCAGCAAGAAACACTTTCAGAATCGTTGGCTTTAGAAGCCTTAGACGTATCTGATTATAATAAATCATGGGATATTGGAGATGAGGAGTGCATCATCTCTATACGAAGAACCATTAATAGCGAATAAAATGGCAACTAATAAAAATACCAGCAATGGAGATAGAGTATCTCCTTATTCCGATGAGGAACTAGAGTATTTCCGCGGAATTATTATAAAGAAACGAACCGAAGCCGAAGAGGAATTTGAAGCCCTTCAAAAGACTCTACGCGACAATATGGAAAATAGTACAGACGAATCTGCGTATTCTTTTCATATGGCGGATGCCGGGACTGACGCCCAGGAGAGAGAAAAGACATATATGCTATTTAATAGAACCCGTAAGTTTATCAAATATTTAGATGACGCGATGAAGCGTATCGATAATAAAACCTACGGTGTTTGTAAGGTAACAGGAAATAAGATTGCAAAAGGTCGATTGGAAGCTGTTCCTCACACACAATTAAGCATTGAGGCTAAATTAAAAAGACGCTAATTCTTGGCCCAAAGCACCCAAATAAAGCTAGTAAGTCTTTTTGTTCCAGCCGTAGTCGTTGTGGCTTTGGATCAGTATACCAAATGGTTGGTACGAACTACCCCAGAGCTGCATCGTTGGGATATTATTGAAGGCTGGCTTGAGTTTTATTATACCCAAAACTCGGGTATGGCTATGGGTATCGATATTCTGCCAACGGCTGTAATTAGTATGATTTCTATTACGGCCACCCTTGGTATTCTTGCCTACATACTCTATACACTAAAGCATTCGGGCATTGGATATTTAATTTTTATGGGGTTGGTGTTAGGTGGGGCTATTGGGAACATTACAGATCGACTCATAATGGGTTATATCGAAGGCTATGGTGGCCTACTGGATGGCCACGTGGTTGACTTTATCTACTTTAGTCTTCGTATAAATGATTGGTCTGTCTTTCCCTACATATTCAACGTAGCCGATGTTGCCATATCGGTATCCATTATCTCACTTCTAGTCTTTGGTAAATATTTACTCCCTGAAGAGCCTAAAGAAAAGGACCTTTCCCTGGGAAGTGAGAATAAAGAAGAAACGTAGTTCTTTCTTCCTAGAATCGAGTAATTAATAAGATAAGATAAGGTAAGATAAGGCACTTACTTTTGGGAGAGGGCCTTTTCGGAATAAATAGGTACTTGTTCTACTATTTCTAATCCGAAACTTTTAATACCAATCCGTTTAACAGGATTGTTAGTGAGTAACCGTAACTTGGTTACCTGAAGCGCTTGTAAAATTTGTGCTCCAACCCCATAATCTCTTGCGTCACTCTTCTTTGGATTGTTGTTATTCAGATCAATCCCAGAGTCATTTAATGGGCCTTCTTGCATAGCTTTTAAGGTTTGCAACTGATTCATAAGCACGGAGCCACGTTGATTCCGATTCATATAAAGAACCACACCTTTACCTTCCTGTTCCACCTGTGCCATGGCACTATGCAATACATCGCCCGATTTCTTTGAACGACTACCAAAGATATCTCCAATGAGATCAGAGGAATGTACTCTGGTAAGTACGGCATCTCCCGTTTCCCATTCGCCTTTGGTAAGGGCTAAATGAATGTCACCACTAACTGTTTCTTCAAAAGCATGAAGCATAAAATCGCCATACACCGTGGGCATATTCATTTGCATAACCCTACGTACTAGACTCTCTGTTTCATTTCGATAGGCAATGAGATCTTTAATGGTGATAAAACACATGTTGAACTGCTCGGCTATCTCCGCTAATTCCGGAACGCGTGCCATTTCACCATTATCTTTCATGATCTCACAAATAATTCCAACGGGTTGAAGGCCGGCCATCTTAGCTAAATCAAGAGCAGCTTCGGTATGACCTGCCCTCCTTAACACCCCGCCTTCTACCCCAAGAAGTGGAAAAATATGCCCCGGTCTTCGAAAGTCGGTGGGTTTTGATTCGGGATTGGTTAATTCTCGAATGGTGTTGGCACGATCGGCCGCAGAGATACCTGTAGTGGTTAAACGTTTATGGTCTATCGAAATAGTAAAATTAGCTTCATCCGGATCGGCTCCCTCGATGACCATATGATCCAGTTTGAATCGCTTAGCAACTTCCTTGTTAACAGGAGCACAAACCAGACCGCGGCCATGGGTAACCATAAAGTTAATGGCTTCGGTGGTAACTAATTCACCAGCCATGAGAAAATCCCCCTCATTTTCGCGGTCTTCATCATCAACCACAATGATCATATTACCATTTTTAATCTCTTCAATGGCTTCGGGAATGGTGTTAAAATGAATGGGTTTCATGACGGGTGCTACCGCGGCTAGAAATAGTGTTGATGCGTACTGTTAGAAGAGCTACTTAAAATGCTGATTACTTAGACTTATTTGGATTTACGTCTGTAATTGCAGATTTAAGAAATCGTATTTTAACGTTGCTGCCTACTTCTACTAATACGCTGTCATCATCAATGGTATGTAATACACCAATAATTCCAGATGAGGTAACAATTTTGTCTCCTTTTTTCATGTTTTCTACTTTTTCTTTGATTTCTTTTTGAGCTTTACTCTGTGGTCGGATAATGAAGAAATAAAAGACTAAGAAAATGGCTCCAAGAAAGACCAAGTTTATAATACCTGCGTTGGGATCTTGTGGGTTACCTGCCATTAAGAAGAAGGGTGAATGCATCATAAAAAAAGTTAATGATTATTGAATAAGTCTAAAGATAGGGAAGCCAATAACGGGGTACAAATAGGAGGTGGTGAAATCTAGGGCTAAAATTTTCATATTCCATTAAAAAAATGTTTGTCGGGAATAGGAAAGGTCTTATATTTGATGCCCTGATATGATTCGGGCGATTAGCTCAGTTGGTTCAGAGCACCTCGTTTACACCGAGGGGGTCGGGGGTTCGAGTCCCTCATCGCCCACATAATAAACTATGAAAGCTTGCAGCACGTTGTGTTGTAAGCTTTTTTATTTTCAGGGTGCAAAGAATGCTTCTAATTTCTTAAAGGTATTATTATGGATATAGATTATGATTTTTGGATAACCATAATTTTAGGTGCAGTAGGTGGAGGCCTATTTGGACCATTTGTTGTAGCATGGTTAAAGAAGAAAGGATGGTTGAAGGATAGCTCTAATCATCATGAGCAATAGCTTTTCGATCGATAACCCTTATCAAACTCTTTCCTTATTGATATTGCAACTAGAATTGGTGATGTTGTTTATGTTAAAAACGGTGTTTATAGAGAAACATTACCTTTAAGAATTCCTGCTGGTGTTACAGTACAAGGTGAAAGTTTAAGAGGTACTGAGGTAAGACCTAACTCTGGAACAGGTCATCAAGTAAAAACTGTTACAGTTACATCT
>RFPJ01000071.1 GCA_009926145.1 Bacteroidota bacterium | reverse complement strand
GGCGTCCAATGCATTCATGAAATTTGTTACGCCTGGTGCTTTATTGATAACTGTTTGCACCTTGTATGCAGAAGAACTTCCGGGCTTTGCTGTAGTCCTTGAATTAGCAATATTCTGAGCCGAGATTTCAAGCCTCTTTTTTTGAACATCCAAACCTTGGGATGCTGTTTTAAATAATGAGTTTAATCTGTCTGGGATCATGTTAACCTTGATTGTGAAGTTACCTTTCTATGAATCTCTGTAATGGTTGCGTATTAATTAAGAGCCTAGATTGCTATTTCCTGTTATTCCCATTCTAACCATATCCATTTGATGGCGCAGAAGTCGAGTCACCATTTGAACTCGCATTTGAGTATCACTCATTTCAATCATCTCTGCATCTAAATCCACCTTTTCACCCGTCACCTCTATGGTTGGTAATACTTGGTCAAATTCTTCTGAACTGTTAGCGGATTGAAGGTATTCTTCAAATTTTACCTGATGCTTGGTATAACCTTCCGTGTCTATGTTGGCAATATTCCCAGCGGTTACTTTCTGACGCAACATATAGACATCGAGTGCTTTCGACAGAAATTTTACCTGCGGATTATCCGAAATATTCATCTGTTTACCCTAATAATTACCCTAAGTGATTGTGTATTGTATAACCCTCAAGTGTCTTTTAGACTTGAAGCAATTAGGATATTGCAATCCATATGCCAAACTACGGGTACTCTGTAAAAACTGAAATATTAGGTCTTATTTATTGGTTAAAACCATTAACACCCTTTATAGCCTTTCGGTGAAGAGGCAAATTTTTCCACGATGAGGAAAAGTGCGGAAACCTACTTAAGGTTTTAATCCAAGATGCTGATAACTCCAAAAACACTATTTTTATGCTTGCACTAAACCTTAATTTATCGCAGTTTTTGTCGCTACCTACCGGTTATGAAATAATCGATGGTTACACAAATGACGGCCTAGCCCAATATGAGACTTCTAAATACACAACGGTTCTCAATTACACAGATAATGAAGTAGAACCTGACTTCTCGAATACACCAACTGCTATGGATACTCTTGAATTGTTTTTATCCGATATCGTGCACCCGGTTCTAATTGTGGACCAAAAAGACCGAATCATCCGCTATCACAATCGCTCTTCACATTTTTTTGGCACATCGGTACTTAAGGGGCACCGTTTTGAAGAACGTTTCCATGTATTTGGAGAAGAGGTTACTCAGGAACCCATCATGCATATCCCTAATGGTTGGTTTACAGTACATGAATCGGATTTTTCTTGGGATGGGCAATTGCTTACAAAAATAGAGTGCCGCCCTAGTAAGCAAAGTCCGAATCAAGAAGTATTGAAAGGTTGGAAAAATATGATATCTGTAATGCTTCATAGGTTTCGATCACCTATGACAGGAGTCAAAGGTTTTCTAAATATGTTAGAAGAGGAGAACACTGATCCCGCTTTGGATCGTAGGTTGTTGAGTATCAATAGTGGTATTGACCGTATGTTTTCCATAATGGACGAAATGGAACGTATCTACCAAATTGATCAACAAGCCCTTGCCTCAACAGAGGCAACTCAAGTAGAAGTCTTATTTGAGGAAGTACTCTCTAAGTATTCTAAAGACCAAAGGGAACAAATTATCATTCATGGACTAGATAAAGGGGAGGCATTTCATGGAGCAAAAGTGAATATATTACCTGCCCTTGAGGCACTCTTAGATAATGCTTTAGAACATCAAACTGATCCTGACGCCACTGTTCATGTTCACCTTTATTCGAACCGTTTCATTCAAGTGGTGAATAAAGGACCCGAAATTCCAGAACGAATTAAAGCAGAAATGTTCAGCCCTTTTGTAACTTCCAAAGCAGACCATATTGGTATAGGATTAACTCTAGCGACCCTTCATGCTCAACAATTTGGCGGTACAATTTTACATAAAACAGACCCATCCTCTTCTAATATTTACTTTACGATCTGCTTTCCTTAGTCGATTCTATGCCCTTGGGAATTTCATAGTAAATTCCTGATCTGTGGTCTCAGTCTTGAGTTCAAGCGACTTAGTAAGATCTAACCACCGATGATATTGTGATAAGGGTAGCTGTTCATTGGTCGACCAACTTTCTAAACCTAATTGGTTGCTTAATGATGCTGTCAAGTAGACATAGGTCTCATCAGAATGACTCTTCAATTCAACAGTAACCGATTCTGATTCTTGTATCAAAGACATAAACCGTAAAAATTCGTGTACTACCACCCGAATTAAATAAACATCTGCTAAGACATGTGTACCGGTCTTCGCTAATTCCAAGTTTAGGTAATCACTCCAATTGTCAAATTTTTTTAATCCATCTCTTATGATCCAATTCAAATCTACATCTAAGTAATGATCAGTGGTACGTAGTGAATTAACTACTCCATCAACATAATTCGAGGTACGAACGGCTTTGGCGTCATTAGTCTGTATATCTTCGGTATCTATACCTGTAATGGATTCATTAACATCTACTTGGGATTTGTCCGATACCTTAGTCTCATATAGCTCATGAATATGATGCAGGATTTTGTGTAACTCGTCCAGACCGGTCTCAATCTGTTTTTTATAGTACCTTTTTTTCTCGGCTTGATTAGCGTCAGAAGCACTATCCATTAATTCTAGATACCCTTGTATAGCATTTAACGGAGAGACCATCTGATGTAAATTCTGTTGTACCACCATTCGCTGTAGCTCTAATATTTTTCGAATATCAGAAGAATCTTTTACAGATTCTTTATTTGTAACAGTGATATGTGACCTATCAAATGGAGGCAATGATTCCATAGTAGAATTGTTAAACCCTTAGCTGTTAGTGTAACCTAATGTATAATGTAATTTGTACTGTGTATCGTGCAGTGCGTATTGCCTACACTCATAATTTTAACAGGGTCCGTGCCTGTTATTGTGTAACCGTAAACAAGTTATAAAACCTAATGAGTCTTTAAAATTTTTTTTTATCACATTCGATGAAGCCCAATAATATCACGCATAAATATAAGTTTCTATTTGGTTTATTAACTTCAGATTCACGTGTTATTCTCATCTGCCTATAAGTAGTATCAGAATTTCGATTACACGAAAATGAGCACTTATCAATATTAATGGATTCTATTTTTTACCTTTTTTATGGTAGTCCTTTATAGCAAAGTACGGTTACAGAAAGTATATTGACCTAAACACAGTTAGAACTTATGTGGGAAACGAAACGAATCATAAGGTGGACGCTATTAATTGTGGGTGTACTTGCCATACTTACACTCACAGCTACAAATGTGTACACCTTATACAATTTACGGGATAGCCTCATTCAAGGTGAGCAGAAGAAGCAAATAGCCCTGCTAGAAGAGGTGGTACTGAATGTTCGAAGGAGTATATATCAACCCTATTCTGGCTTTAACTCACTCGAACTAGAACCCATTGAAGGTTCTATTCAAGATGAAGGACAGTTTCCAGATCAAGTACGCGAAAAAATTAAAGAGGTCGCTAAGAGTCCCATCTTTAGTGGTATTTACTATACCCCTGCAGACACGGACCCTTGTGTGAACGGAAGCACCATTTATGCTCTTAATTACGAGTCTTTTTATTTAGAACCCACGACTAATTATCCACAGAATTTATGCGATGGAGTAGGTTTGGTTCGAACAAAAGCCCGAATAGAACTCAATAACTTCGATTACCGGTGGAATACCAACACAGAATTTGATGCCCATAGATCTATGAATATTGGGTTCATTAATCTACATGAAAACTCGGTTATTGGATACTTAACCGCCACTATTGATCGAGAGTATTTAATAGATCAAGTAATTGCCCCCCAGATTCAACAATATTTTGACTCATCTAAAACCAGCTCTGTGGTTTGGTTGCACGATTGGGCGAACAATGTGGTTTTAGCAACCAATAATGATTCCGTTCCTTTTCAAATCGATCAAGTAGAAGAACGTGTAGATTTTGGCCGGATGTTTGAAAATTGGAACATGAAAATTGCCTTTCTTAACAACGCATCCGTAGGTCTTTATCAGGCCACCTTTACAAAAAATATGCTCGTTTTAGGATTCTCCGTTCTGCTCTTACTTGGCGCCTTATTTTATATTTTTTACACAGCACAAAAAGAACGGAGCGTACTCCAACAACAAGCCGATTTCTTGGCCAATGTAACACATGAGCTTAAAACTCCGCTAGCAGTTATGCAGGCTGCTGGGGAGAATATTGCCGATGGAAGAGTTACTCAACCCAAGCGAATCAAAGAATACGGTTCACATATCTATCAGGAATCTATCCGACTTAATAAAATGATTGAGATGTTGTTGGATGTTGCTCGATCCGATTATGGGACCACACTCATTCATGCAACTCCGCAAGATTTAGATACTTTGGTTCCGGAGGTCATAGAATCCCAACGCTCGGTCATCAATCGTAAAGGTCACCGCTTACAATATTTTGGCACCAACAAACCAGCCATGGTTCTCGTAGATCCTGAGCATGTGAAAGTTATGCTCACCAATCTTATTGATAATGCGGTTAAATATTCACCTAATCCATCCGAAATCACCATCCGAGTTGAAAACAAAGATCACCAATGCTATGTCCATTGCACCGATCAAGGTATTGGAATTCCAAGAGCGCACATCAAGCATATCTTTAAAAAATTCTATCGGGTTGAAGACGCCCTATCTGCTAAAACAAAAGGGCATGGGCTTGGACTAAGCATTATTAAAAGTCTAATGGAATTAAATCAAGGTCACGTAAAAGTGAAAAGCGAATGGGCCAAAGGCAGCACCTTTACGCTCTGTTTTCCGGAATACATTGCGGATAAATATGAAAAACAACTAGAGCAACAAATGGATGAGCGTCCATCTCCTAGCTATTTAGAACCCGAGTCGATGAGTTAATTATGATGAACAAACAAATAAAAATATTACTGGTTGAAGACGAACCAAGCCTAATTTTCACGCTTCGAGATACCCTAGAAAGCGAAGGCTATGAAGTAGTAGTGAGTGAAGATGGTGAGCAAACGGTGGGTTTGGTCAAAGAGCATAAACCAGATATCATGATTTTGGATATCATGCTACCTGGGAAAAATGGTTATGAAATTTGCCAAGAAATCCGAGCGCTTAAATTCACCTTTCCCATCATTATGCTTACTGCTAAAGATCAAGAATTGGATAAGGTTAAAGGCTTAGACATAGGCGCCGATGACTACATTACTAAACCATTTGGTGTTAAAGAATTATTGGCCAGAATCCAAGCCAGACTGCGTAGAGCTGGAACCTATTCCTCCTCCAACGATATTGAAGTACTTCAATTAGGAAAAGTTAAAATTGATCTACTCGAGTCAGATGCTATTTTCCCAGATGGGAAAGTAAATGAACTCACTGCACGAGAAATTGAGCTTATTCGCTACCTCCTAGCAGCCGGTGGAGAACCCGTATCCCGTGACGAATTGCTAGAGAAAGTTTGGCGATACGAGTACAGCACAAACACTCGAACGGTAGATGTGCATATTTCTAAACTTCGTGCTAAAATAGAGATGCAGCCTGATGAGCCCCGGCATTTGATCACCTTACATGGAGTTGGTTATTTGCTGAAAACCAATTAAGCTCAAAACAACTCACGTTATCTCTCTATTTTCAGAGCTTTCACAAATTCAATAAAGCCATCGGTTTGGCTACGTAATAACTCTTGTTGAAGCGGTACTGTTAATCCCTCTTGAGCATCAAAATGTTGATTAAAACGACTCACAAATACCCGTTCGGGATACGCTAATGCATTTCTATAATTAGCTACCATCTGAAATTGCTCTACCGCTCGTAAACCACCAAATGCCCCATCAGCAATTCCAATAAATGCCATGGGTAGATTTTTAAAAGCATCAGGAAATGGTAGATAATCCACAAACAATTTAAGGATGCCTGGGAATGACCCATTGTATTCTGGAATTACAAATAACAAAGCATCAGAAGCTAATATGGGGGCCCGAAATGCCTCAACTTTCGGTAATTCTTTACCATAGGGACCTCCAACGACCTCAGAAATTGGAAAATCCATCATCGAATAAATAGTCGCTTCTACCCCTCGTTCTTCATACAATTTTTGTACATATTCTGCCATTATTTGACTTTTCGAATTGGGGCGATCGGTTCCGGATATTATAGCTAGTTTGAACATTTGTATAAGTAGATGAATTAGGTATGAATAGAGTTTTATGAATCTATCTTACGCTTTATTTGCTGTATGCGTTCCCAATAGTTCACTTCTCTGCCTTCTGAACCAGGTTCATAAAAAGAGCGATTGGTTAGATTTTTTGGTAGATACTCCGTTTCAACCCAATGATAGGGAAAGTCATGTGGATAGAGGTAGTCCTCTGATGGGTTTTCTTTTTGCTCATAGGTCGATTTTAAACGATTGGCCGTCCGATCTTTCAGAGCATCTGGAACCTCTCCTACTCCGTGTTGTTGAATGTGTTTTAACACCTTAAAAATAGATTTAGTGGAGTTACTCTTCGGCGCTAAAGCACAATGAATACAAGCATGGCTTAAAAAGTATAAACCCTCAGGCATCCCACACTGCTCAAAAGCTCGCACATTGGATTCCACAACCGTAATCAAATAAGGCTCCGCTAAGCCTATATCCTCACTTGCAAAAATGAGTAATCTTCGGAAAATAAACATGGGGTCTTCTCCCCCTTCTAACATCGCTGCCATCCAATACAAAGAGGCATCCACATCGGAACCCCTCAATGATTTGATAAAGGCAGAGGCATAATGATAGTGCTGATCACCCGTTCGGTCATATCTTCGTTGTCGTTTTTGGATGCTTTCTTCCGCCACGCTTCTATCG
>RFPJ01000008.1 GCA_009926145.1 Bacteroidota bacterium | reverse complement strand
TCCTTGATACCTCCTACAGGTAAGACCAAGCCTCTTAAGGTAATTTCACCTGTTAAAGCAATACTTCCTTTAACTTTTTTCTGGGTGAAAATTGAAGCTAAGGCACTCATGATAGAAACTCCTGCGGATGGCCCATCTTTGGGAGTTGCTCCGGCCGGTACGTGTAAATGAATATCCCAATGGGTAAATACCTGTTCAGGAATAGAAAGCTCTTTACTATGAGCTTTTAGATAGGAGAGGGCTAACTGAGCCGATTCTTTCATGACGTCACCGAGTTGCCCGGTTATATTTATCTTACCACTACCCGGACTAACACTAGCCTCTATGAAGAGAATGTCGCCACCGAATGGAGTCCAAGCAAGACCTGTAGCCACACCAGGAACTTGGGTTCGTTCGGCTAAATCTTTTAGAAATTTGGGTTTTCCTAAATATTCCTCTACATCATCAGTGTCAATTGTGGCTTTTTCTATATCTCCATAAGCTACTTTTGCTGCTACACCACGACAGATAGAACCTATTTCTCTATCTAGATTTCGTACTCCTGACTCACGAGTATATTGGTCAATTATTTTGGCAATGCTACTGGGTTTGATACTGATCTGTTCTTCTTTTAAGCCATTCTCTTGAATTTGTTTGGGCAACAGATAGGTTTTTGCAATCTCAGACTTTTCTTCTTGCGTATATCCACTAATGTTAATGATCTCCATTCGGTCTCTTAGTGGAGCTGGAATGGTTTCAAGGCTGTTTGCAGTGGCAATGAACAGTACCCTAGATAAGTCATACTCTAATTCGAGATAGTTATCACTAAAGGTGTCATTTTGCTCGGGGTCTAAGACTTCTAGTAGAGCAGAGGTAGGGTCTCCACGATAATCAGCACCTACTTTATCAATCTCATCCAACATAATAACGGGATTTCCTTTGCCTGCTTTTTTCATAGCCCTTAATATTCTACCAGGTAGTGCACCGATATACGTTCTACGATGTCCACGAATTTCCGCTTCATCCCTAATACCACCCAGACTAAAGCGTTCAAATTCTCTATTCAATGCTTTTGCAATTGATTTTCCTAGAGATGTTTTACCCACCCCAGGAGGGCCGTAGAAACAAAGAATGGGAGCTTTCATGTCGTCTTTTAGTTTCAATACAGCCAGATATTCAAGAATTCGTTTCTTTACTTTTTGTAAACCATAGTGATCCTCATCTAAGACATTTCTTGCATGCGCTAAATCTAATTTGTCCTCAGAAAAGTCATTCCAAGGCAAATCCAGAATCCATTCAACATAGGAGTGAATAATCCCATAATTAGGTGAAGCACTTGGGGTCATTTCTAGGCGTTGAAGTTCTTTTTCGGCAACTTCACGTGCATAGTCGGGGATATCTTTACTGCTTAATTTATCCCGCAAAACCTGAATGTCTTGTTGTTCAGCATCTTCACCTAATTCCTCCTGAATGGCTTTCATTTGTTGCCTTAGGAAAAACTCTCGTTGTTGATCATCAATATCCGATTTGACCTTGGATCTTATGCGCTCGCTGACGTCAAGAACTTGCAGTTCCTGTTCGAGTAAACCCATTACGTCACTTAAATTTTCAGAAAACTTTTGGGTCTCCAAGAGACGCTGTTTTTCAGTTAAATCAACATTGAGGTTTGAGGCGATGAAGTTGAGGAGGAAAACGGGACTGTTGATGTTATTTACGGCAACAGCGGCTTCAGATGGAATATTTGGAGACTTATTAATTATGTTAGCAGCGGTTTCCTTTATGTTTCGAACCGATGCATCAAGTTCAACGCCTTCAATATCCATTTCTTTTGGATAGGATATCGTTTTTGCTTTGAAATAGGGCTGTTCTTGAGTGAACTCCTCAATCTGAAAAAGGGATTTGCCCTGTATTACGATACTTCTGCTACCATCGGGCATTTTAATTAATTTTAAAATCTGAGCAACCGTACCTACCTTGTATAAATCCTCATAATCGGGCTCTTCAACATTCATATCCTTTTGAGTCACAACACCGATAATTTTATCGTTCTCATAGGCTTCTTTCACTAATCGGAGGGAACGATCTCTTCCGACCGTAATCGGGACGACAACTCCAGGAAACAGTACGGTATTTTTCAGAGGTAGAATAGGGAGTAGTTCCGGAACCTCGGATTCCGTCAAAGCACGTTCCTCTTCTTCCGACATTAGTGGGATGGCTTGTTCAAAGTCTTCTAAATGATCTTCAGGTGAATCGAAAAAATTATTCAAATCAATAAACTCTTAAGTGATGGTTATATAGCATAATCAATGCAATAAATGCGCCAAAGTTAGCCACAGTTACAAAAGGTCATAATTAATATGAAGTGTCAGGATGAATGGGTGATTGATTGGCGAAATGTCAGTAGTCGGTTTCTATGAATAACCAAACTTACTATCTAATGATACTAATACCGCTAAAGCTATACCTTTGAGGTAGTAAATCTCCAGAGCCATGAGAGGGGCTTATTTGGCTTACAAATCCAAGTTGAAACTTATTCAGCTGAAAACCAACACCCAATTGAAATTCATCCGCCCATACGGTTGAACTCCTATAACCACTTGAAATCATGACACCCCGTAAGGGTTCAATCGCTAATTGTCCTTCATAGGTCCAAGAGGGTAGACTTCCAATGGTGTCAAAGAATGAGTATTCAATTCCTGCTTGAAAACGCCATTTGTTCCAAATAAGCATCATGCCAAAGTCTGCTTTGGTGGGTAATAATACATCCATTGATTGGGTGGATATTTCATTTGGCCCTATTTGATCTAGAACACCTAATGTATGTATGTATTGTAAAAACTCTAGGGCTTTGCCACTATAGACAGGAAGTTGTTCGGTAGCAATAAAAGGTATTAAATCACTACCTATGAAGTCACTTTCCGTAGTTGGAATCACCGCTTCTGAGGCATCTGTGTAATGGATATACCCTATGTCATTAATAGATAAGGCTAGGGCGAATACTTTTTTAAGTGGTGTGCTAAGATCGGTTTCTAAACTAGTTTCATTTCCCAAGTTTAATAAATAGCTAATACCAAAATCGATGCCGTAACCCAATCCTTGTTTAAAATCATTAATATCTAGAGGTAACAAAGGATTGTTACCTATACGTATCTGATCAAGATTTTGCCCCGCTATTAAGCTGTACAGGGCTTCCTGAGATGTCCCTGAAAGTATCATGTTTGTTGCTGTTTTAACCAGATGAGTACTTTTCTCTAGTATTCGGGTAGTGGAACTTAGCTGCAGATCTCCTGCTAATATGATTCTTGGACGAAAACCTATGCTAAAGACGTCGGAACGAGGAGTGTAATCCGTTAAAACATCCCATTTTTCAGAGTAATTGAAACCTAGGTTTAAAAAATTAGCCCCTTTATGACTTAAGTTTTGGTTCTGAATGAATTCGTTGCCATCGGGTACCCAGGCTGATTCAAACCAAGAGCGACCAAAACTAAACTGTTGTAGGCTTCTATAATCTGCAAATAATCCAAACGATAGTTGATCATTTTGGATATGTATGTTTAGCAAGTCATATTTAATTCTTTTTTGAAAGGAGGATTCGCCCGCATTTCTTTGGAATAATCTATTGACCCAGTCGGTACTTTCATCAGTTATTACCTTAGGGTTACTTTGATTATTAGAGAAGTCATCAAGCCAGTTTTCGAGGGTAGGAAACCCTTGATTATCCGGATAGATTCCTGGAGTTGCTAATTGAACTCCCCCTATAGTTACTTGCCAGCCTAGCTTTGAATAGTAAAAGAGCTGGCTCGGTTGAAGAGAAAAGGCTTGAATGCTTAAGCCTTCCATTGAAGTGCTATTAACCAACACGCTTTGGGGAGGTAATTTTATTGCCCCCTGGTCAGAGGTCGCTTCTTGAGTAAAGTTGGATTCCTGAGCAAAGGTTGCTTCATAAGCTAGCAACACAAACAAGAATCCAAGAATCAATGCCACAAAGAGTGGGAGTACTCGAATAGAGTCTTTAATCGATAAAAAAGTAGTATGAAATTCTCGCAGCATAATTCGGTAATAAGGCTATGTTTTCAACCCGAAAAGTCAATCTATAATAGAAAGAGGAGCGGCTTGAAGCATAAGCTTTTTTTGACCTCGGTCTTTAAAAAATACAACAACTTTTGTCTGACTTCCACTACCGGTTCGGCTCATGATTTTACCTACACCAAATTTTTGATGAACTACTTGAGCTCCCACAACAAAGGGATCATTTCCTTCGTGTAAATCATAATCGATTTTGCCTAGTGAAGAATAGCTTTTGTAGGAGGGACCCGCATTTGGAATATCGTATTCAATGGTTCCTGAAGATGATGATTTGGTTGAAGAACGAGTAGGCCGCGTGTGATCACTAGCCGTATTTGTAGACAAAAATCGATCGCTTCGTTGCCTAATAGTGGCTCCCGTCTCGGTTCGTACCACAGAGGCATCCACTTCATCAATAAATCGCGACCTCATCTGTCGTTGTTCCTCACCATATTTGAAGCGACTACTACAATGGCTAAAATACAAGCGTTCTTGAGCTCTAGTAATAGCCACATAAAAGAGACGACGTTCCTCTTCAATATCCACATCAAAGCCTTCTTTTGCTCCAACCGGAAAAAGGTTTTCCTCTAATCCGACCACAAAAACAACCGGGAATTCGAGTCCCTTGGATCCGTGAACAGTCATCAGGGTTACGGCGGGTTTATTTTCATCGAATTTATCCGAATCGGTAATCAGGCTGATTTCTTGAAGAAAGGCACTTAACGACGGGTTCTTTTGTTGTTTTTCGTAGTAACTAATGGCATTTATGAATTCTAGGATATTTTCTCTTCGCATGAGAGATTCATGGCTTTGCTCATCCAGAAGCATTTTCATATAGCCTGATTTATCCAGCAATTCGCGTGTTAATTGATGAAGAGATGCTTGGGCTTGTAGGGACTCGCGAAAGCTATTCATCATATCGACAAATTCGCGGATACGTTGCTTAGCAGGACGATAGATCGTGGTTTGTTCAACCTGCTCCAAAAGATCCCAAACCTTTATACCATCTTGCCTCGCGCTTGAGCGGATATCATTAATGGACTTTTGACCAATTCCACGTGAGGGTTCATTGATAATCCTTATCAAATTAGTCTCATCATAGGGATTGACCAAGAGTTTAAGGTAGGCCAACACATCCTTGATCTCTTTGCGCTGATAGAAGGAGAGACCTCCAATGAGTTGATAATCAATTTTATGTCTGCGAAAAGCCTCTTCCAACACCCGAGATTGATAGTTGGTTCTGTAGAGCACCGCAAAATCATTAAAATTAATCCCGTCTTGTCCTTTTATTTTTTGAATGTATTGAGCAACTCTGTTCGCCTCATCCCGCTCGTCATAATTTTCGAGAAGGGTAATGGGTTCTCCATAATCTTTTTCTGTCCAAAGGGTTTTTTCTAGCTGCTTTTCATTCTTTTTGATGATGGAATCGGCACACTTGAGAATGGACTTTGTAGATCGATAATTCTGCTCTAGGGGCACCTGATGAGCATCTGAGTAATCATTTTGGAAATTCAGAATGTTACTGATGTCGGCCCCTCGAAAGGAATAAATACTTTGAGCATCATCTCCCACCACACATAAGTTCCGGTGTTTCTGCGACAACAGTTGTGTTACCTTATATTGAGCATGATTGGTATCTTGATACTCATCAATGAGCACGTAGCGAAAGCGATCCTGGTACTTCTCTAAGATATTGGGATCATTTTCGAAGAGTTGAATGGGAAGTACCAAAAGATCGTCAAAATCCATGGCATTACTTTCTTTTAGTCGTTGCCTATAGATTTTATAGACCTTTGCGGTAATATCATCTAGAGTGGAACCAAAAAATTTTTTTGAAAAAAGTTCGGGTGTTACCAATTGATTTTTGGCATCACTTATTTTGTATTGAATGGTTCTCGGCTTGATTTGCTTGGGATCATAATTCAATTCTTGAAGAATCTGTTTGATCAGTGTTTCCGCATCCGATGTGTCGTAAATGGTAAAATCTTTACCAAAGCCGAGTGCTTGTGCTTCAACCCGAAGGATTCTTGAAAAAACGGAGTGAAAGGTACCCATCCATAGTTGATGAGCCGAATCTCCTATGAGTTTTACGATTCGCTCCTTCATTTCACGTGCAGCCTTATTGGTAAAGGTTAAGGCTAGGATTTCTTGTGGAGCCGCTTTGAATTGTTGAAGTAAGTAAGCGATTCTAAAGGTAAGAACCCTGGTTTTACCTGAGCCAGCACCCGCCACTATTAACAAAGGGCCATTGGTATGAGTAACAGCCTCTTTTTGCTGTGGGTTCAACCCGTCTAAAAAAGATGGTTTAGGTGCAGAATCAGAGGAAAGGGTAAAACTCTTCATCCTCTAGCGTTCTAATTGCTGAAGTTGCTCCTCTAAGCTAGATAGCTTTTGCAAAGTATCGGATTCTTTGTTTCGTTCGTTCTGAACAACAGCTTCAGGAGCGTTTTCCACAAATTTTTGATTCTTCAATTTGGCTTGAATACCTCTTAGAAACCCATTCAATCGTTCAATCTCCTGTTGTAACTTTTCTTTTTCTTTCTCTAAGTCAATTAAGCCTTCAAGGGATACATAAAGTTCGGAGGTGTTTATTAGCACGCTTGTCGATTGGCTTGGGGCAGTGGCACTACTAGATACTTTTTCAATGTTCACAGCTTCTACTTTTTGAATGACCCACAGATTGGATTCAAGTGATTTTGAAAGCTCTTCTGTTTCTGCTTTAATGCTGATGTTTAGCTCTTTTTTTGGAGAGATATTCATTTCAGCACGAACATTACGAATCGCTGAGATAAACTGCTTTAAAGTCTCAAAAAGGGAAGGACTTAGCGTTGTTTGAGGTAGATCAATGGGAGTTGGCCAAGAACTTATGCACAACGCCTCTTTAGAAGTTCTAGGCTGAATATATTGCCATATTTCCTCGCTAATAAATGGCATGAAAGGATGCAGCAGTTTCATCATTTCTTCGAAGAAACCGAGGGCGAGACTCACTCGTTCAACCGGAGGGTATTCCCCAAAATTCGCTTTGTTTAACTCGATATACCAATCACAGAAATCATCCCAAATCAAGGCATAAACCTTTTTCAGAGCATCATTAATTCGATACTGTTTGAAATCTTTTTCGACTCCACGTATGGTTTCGTTGAGTTGATTCATGAACCAGACATCTACCACATTGGTTGGGTCTATATTGAGATGCGGGGTATAATCTTGAGCTGGATCCATTTGAAGGGTCAAAAATCGAAAGGCATTCCAAATCTTATTTGAGAACTTTCGTCCCTGTCCACAAAGCTTATCATCAAAGGGTAGATCGTTGCCGGCAGGTGTTGCAAACAGCATACCCATACGAACGCCATCGGCACCGTATTGATCAATAAGATCTAGGGGGTCAGGTGAGTTCCCCAGACTTTTACTCATCTTTCTTCCTAGCTTATCACGAACTATACCTGTGTAGTAGACATTTTGGAAAGGTGGGGCATCGCGGTATTCATATCCGGCAATAATCATACGGGCTACCCAAAAGAACATGATCTCAGGAGCTGTAACCAAATCTTGAGTAGGGTAGTAGTAGTCGACTTCTTCCTCTCTATAAAAGCCTTCAAATACCGAGATAGGCCATAGCCATGAAGAAAACCAAGTATCTAAAACATCTTCGTCTTGGCGTATATCGTGAGCCCTTAGATCGCTGTTACCAGATTTTTCGATGGCCTTAGCTAAGGCTTCTTCCGCACTCTTGGCAACCACATAATCATCAGCCCCATCTCCATAAAAATAGGCAGGAATTTGATGTCCCCACCAAAGCTGTCTGGAGATACACCAATCTTTGATATTCTCCATCCAATGGCGATAGGTATTTTTAAATTTTTCGGGATGAAAGCGAATCGTGTCATCCATTACATGCTCAAGTGCTGGCTCGGATAGCTCCTTCATTTTCACCCACCATTGGAGCGATAATCTCGGCTCAATTACAACATCGGTTCGTTCGGAAAAACCAACCTTGTTCACATAATCTTCTACTTTTACTAGAACATTAAGAGAATCCAAATCCTGGGCAATCTGTTTACGAACATCGAATCGGTCCATACCCTCATATACGCCACCATGCTCGTTAAGAAGTCCATTTGGATGGAAAATATCGATGATTTCTAAATCGTATTTTTTCCCTAATTCATAGTCATTAATGTCATGTGCAGGGGTGACTTTTAAACAACCGGTTCCAAATTCAGGATCGACATAATCATCGGCAATTACAGGGACTATGCGATTAACGATAGGCACTCGAACTCTTTGGTTATGAAATGATGCGAAACGTTGGTCATCTGGGTGAACACAAACCGCCGTATCACCTAGTAGGGTTTCGGGTCGTGTGGTTGCAATGGTAAAAAATTCACCGGTCGGTTGTTCTTGCTCATCAACTAAGTCATATCGAATGTAATAGAGCTTGGATTGAACCTCTTTGTAAATGACTTCTTCATCACTCAATGCGGTTAAGGCTGAGGGATCCCAGTGAATCATCCTTACATCTCGGTAAATTTTACCCTTCTCATACAAATCGACAAAAACATCGATTACGCTTTCCGAGTAGCGCTCGTCCATTGTGAAGTGCGTTCGCTGCCAATCGCAACTTGCACCTAATTTTTTCAGTTGCTCGAGAATGATACCGCCATGCGTACGAGTCCAATCCCATGCATGTTCTAAGAATTCATCACGTTTTAAATCGCTTTTCTTTATGCCTTGCTCCCGAAGTTTTCTTACCACTTTAGCTTCCGTTGCAATGGAGGCATGATCGGTACCTGGAACCCAACATGCGTTGTACCCGTCCATACGAGCTTTACGCACCAATACATCTTGAATGGTATTGTTGAGCATGTGCCCCATATGTAAAACGCCCGTTACATTAGGAGGGGGGATAACAACGGTAAAGGGCTTGCGAGTATGGTCTACCTCGGAGTGAAAATATCCATGTTGCTCCCAGTATTCATACCATTTACTTTCTACATCATTGTGTTGATACTGCGCGGGTATTTCCTGTTTTGACACTTTAAAATCCTATTGTTTCCTGATTAATAGCACTCCAAAATGGCCGTCTGAATCATGCTTGTGGGGATAGGTTTGATAGGCAAGCCCGTCGTGGCTTAGTACTTCTTCAGGAACAAAATCGTCAAGAGGTTGTAATTCAAAACTTGGATATTTCTCTAGGAATTTTTCAATCTGTTGCATGTTCTCTTCTGGTTCTAAGCTACACGTTGAGTACACCAAGCGACCGCCTCTTTTAACCATATTGGCCGCTTCCTCGAGTAATTGTTCTTGTAGCTCAACGGCATTCTTGAGCCCTTCTTCATCTCGTCTCCATCGAAGATCCGCTCTTTTGCTAAGTACGCCTGTTCCCGTACAGGGAGCATCCAATAAAACGGCATCAGCTAGGGGTAGGGAGAGTTCTAAGACGTCACCTCTTCTGATTTTGATGTTCTCAGCGCCAAAGTTTAGGGCACTCTCAGCTAATTTCTCTAGTCGTTCACCAGATATGTCCACAGCAAGTATATCGCTTTTCCCTTGTGTGAGATCCGATATCATAATTGATTTGGTGCCAGGTGCGGCACAAAGATCATAAATTTTTTCCTCGGGTTGAGGGTCAAGCACAAACGGAGCAAAACCAGCGGCAATATCTTGGACCTGACAAATACCTTTTTTCAACAAACCTTTTTCTATAAAAGGTTGGACTGAATCTACTTTATAGAAATTAGGTAGCCAATCACTTGCTTCAAATTCAACCCCTAACTTATTCATGCGTAATTCAAAATTTTCAAGACTTGTTCGCATGGTATTTACGCGAATATAATAGCTAGGTCGAGCATTATTAGCCTGCATCAATTGAAAGGCTTCACGCTCCCCAAAACGTGTACTCCATCGTTTTACTAGCCACTCTGGATGCGAAAAAGTGGTGGCCACTAGTTTGGTTCGATCTGCAAATTGCGGCTTTGGTAATTGATCTAAATCTCTTTGTAAATTTCTGAGTATGGCATTGATTAAGTCTCCAGTTTTCGAACCCATTTTAGCCTTTCCTAATTCAACCGCTTCATTGATGGCCGCATAATCAGGAGTGCTATCCATAAAGAGCATATCGTAGATCCCAAGTCGAAGCATGTTCTTAAGTTCTACTTTCATCTCATTTACGTCGATGGTCGCGTAATGATCGATAATGAAATCTAAATAGCTTCTTTTTCTCAGAATACTCTGTACGTATTCACGAACTTGAGCGCGTTCTCTGGCTTCTAGTTCGTTAGAGATTGCATAATCAAGTTTCTTAGTTTGATCGAAATTGATGAGAATTTCGACGCTAGCACTGCGCTCGTTCAAATACGTTTCCAATGGAGTAGGGGTTAGGTTCTGGGACAATAAAAAAAGGCGAAAACTATTCACCTTTAATGATTTAGCGTTAAAAAGACAGATGTTCAGGCCTTTTAAACGCCGAATTCATAAGATAGGGTATTCGGTAGGTATTTGCTAATCCAAATCATTAAAAAATGCCCGAATTAGACAAAGAAATTAACCTTATACAAATAGAATCTACCGGTAATATTCCTCTGTATTTATTGCCCTTTTTCGTTGCCTCTTAAATCTGTTCTGTCTATCTTTACTAGTCTATAAAACATTTATTGATATTACGACAATAACGCTCATACCTATTAAATAAATTTTATTTGCTCATGAATAAAGGAACAGTGGCTCAGGTTATCGGCCCCGTAGTAGACGTTGACTTTTCAAATGGCACAACGCCTGCAATTCTCAATGCTTTGACCATAAAGAACGCAGATGGTTCTACTCTCTATCTAGAAGTAGCACAGCATCTTGGTGAAGATCGTGTGAGAACGATTGCAATGGATTCTACGGAGGGTTTAGTTCGTGGAACCGAGGTAATTGATACAGGTAAAGCCATTGCCATGCCAGTAGGTGAGGATATTAGGGGTCGACTCTTTAACGTGGTTGGTGAGTCTATTGACGGTATTAAACAGCCTGAAGGTAAAAATGCATATCCTATTCATCGCGCTGCTCCTGAGTTTGATGAGTTAGCTACTTCCACAGAGATGCTAGAAACCGGTATCAAAGTAGTTGATTTACTCTGCCCCTATGCAAAAGGGGGAAAAATCGGCCTTTTTGGTGGTGCTGGTGTAGGTAAAACCGTACTTATTCAAGAGCTTATCAATAACATTGCTAAGCAGCATGGTGGTTTATCTGTATTTGCCGGTGTAGGTGAGCGTACACGTGAAGGTAATGACTTACTCCGTGAATTTATTGAGTCTGGGGTAATTAACTATGGTGATGAGTTCAAAGAGTCCATGGAAAAAGGAGAATGGGACTTATCCAAGGTGGATGAAGAGAAATTAAAAGAATCACAGGCTACATTGGTATTTGGTCAAATGAATGAGCCTCCTGGAGCACGTGCTCGAGTAGCTCTTTCTGGTTTAACCGTAGCTGAATATTTCAGAGATGAAGTTTCTAGAGATATTCTTCTTTTTATTGACAACATTTTCCGCTTTACACAGGCGGGATCTGAAGTATCTGCTCTCTTAGGTCGTATGCCATCTGCAGTGGGTTATCAGCCTACCTTAGCTACCGAAATGGGTGCGATGCAAGAGCGTATCACTTCCACTAAAAAAGGTTCGATTACATCTGTACAAGCCGTTTATGTTCCTGCGGATGATTTGACGGATCCAGCACCTGCAACAACCTTTACCCACTTAGATGCTACCACTGTACTTTCTAGAGCATTAACTCAAATTGGTATCTATCCTGCTGTGGATCCACTGGATTCAACTTCTCGAATCATTGACCCTAAAGTCGTTGGTGAAGAGCACTACAACACAGCGCGTAAAACGACTACTTTGCTTCAGAACTACAAAGACCTTCAAGATATTATTGCAATCTTGGGTATGGATGAACTTTCAGACGAAGATAAACTAGTAGTTAGCCGTGCGCGTAGAGTTCAGAGATTCCTTTCTCAGCCATTCTTTGTTGCCGAGCAATTCACTGGAGCTCCTGGTAAATACGTGAAAATTGATGAGACAGTGAAGGGTGTTAAAATGATTATCGATGGTGAACTAGATCATTTACCAGAAGGTGCGTTTTACATGGTTGGTAACATTGAAGAAGCCATTGAAAAGGGCGAAAAAATGTTATCGGAATCTGCTGAGGCGTAAAATATGTCTACATTTAAGGCAAAAATATTGACCCCTGAAGGATCTGTGTTTGAAGGTGAGGTATCAGGCGTAAAAATGCCTGGTACTCAGGGGAGTTTTGAGGTTAAAACCAACCATGCTCCTATAGTTTCTACCCTTCAAGCAGGCAGAGTTACCGTTAGAAGCTCAGAAGGTGAACAAAACTTTCAGATATCTGGTGGTATGGTAGAATCGGCTTCCAACGAACTCACCTTACTTGCAGAATCGGTTGAGCTACAGTCTTAAGATTATTGCTTACTGCTGCTAATTGAAAGTCCTATACTAATCCACCGTCCAGGCAGCCTTGCCCCGAGGATTTGTTGATACTCTCTATCTAAAAGGTTCCGGATTTCGAGGCTCCATTGAGTTCTTAACGAATGACTTAAATCAAATACATTTCCGCTATTTATATAGGTCAGTTTGGTGTCTAACCAAGTTTGGGGGCTAGATATATAGAAAAATTCAGTATTCCCAAACTCTTCATTTACCATGAGATATCTCATCTGTACATGCAATCCCAATCCTCTAGTTCTAAGTCGAAACTGAGTAGTCATCTGCTGCCTAGGATGTTGAAGTAGGTATTTACTGACCACCGGACCATCTACTTCTGTTCTGATAAAGCTATGTCCTATATCTAAATTTGCAGTAATTTCGGTGTTTCTATTTCGGGTTTTCTGAGTGGATATGGAAGTCTCAGTATCTTTAGCTGATAGTGCTTCTGACGATCTGAATGCAATACTGATGTGTTGTTCAACTCCAAAACTATACGCACTATTCACGTTTTGAGGGAAAAAATAATATCCATTCTCATCTAAATTGAAATTACCCTCTATTTCTTTGGCTGATGTATAAACGTAATCAATGAGGTGATTAGATTCTCGAGCAAAATAGGACGTTTTGTATTGAACCCTTATGGGAATCAAACGAAGGTCAATTTCGGGGGTTTCATACGACACATCGTAGGCAAAGGATTCTTCAGCCTGCAAATTTGCATTTCCTAGATTCCTTCCACTGCTTATCTCAGCTAAGTTGTGCGATACAAATAACTCTGTAAAGTCTGCCGCTCGTATCGCTTTGCCCGCAGAACTTTGAAGAATTCCCCATCTATGTAACCATTTTGCTGAAATTTGAGGGATGAATTTAAGCTCATAGCTTGGATCATAATCAGCTCGTAAACTCAAGTTTAGCGTAATAAATTGAGGATAATTACCATCATTAAGCTCCCAAGAATCTCTGAGCATAACATAACTTGCAAATCCCGTTCGATCATGATTCCCTCTGTCGGTACTCTTAATGTTCTTATGTAAAGCCTGTACGCCTAAACTATAATCCAATTTAGATTCGCTTAGAGAACTTAGTGCACTGTGAAATTGAGCCTGAGTAGTTGTATGCTCATTTGGATTGAAATTCGGGTTAAAATCGAAAAAGTCAGTAGTCTGTTGTATCATACCATCAACCTCAAGTCCCCAATTTCCAATTTCTTTTCGGGTTGAAAGTTGCCCCCAATACCGTTCAACTTCTTCTACCGATTCATCGTATGAACTATTGGTATAAAAGTATTTCGCATTGAACTCTCTACGATCATATCCTAAACGGACATACTGCGACCAGCCAGAATTCCAATGATAGCTTTGACTGATACCAGCGCGTTCTTGATTGTAAAATGACCGATAATTTGGAGGCGCAGAATCTATGGCTAGGTAATTTGGATTTGCATAGGAGGGCCCATCAATTCTAGTTAGCTCTGCATAGGCATCCGTAGTGATCTTGCTTGAGTTCAATGCAAGATTAGAGTAAAGCATCTGGCTACCGAATGATCCAATTTTTGAGCTCATTTGATAACTATAGTCCTTATTTCCAGTCATCTTATCGCGGATAGCCTTCCTTGATGATTGCATGGCCAACAATCTATAGTTGTGGTAATTTGAGGTGGTTATTGCAATAACTCCACCAACGGCATCAGCACCAAAGCTTGCACTAGAAGGACCTTTAATTACTTCAATCTGATGAATTTGTTCTATGGGTAAGGATAGGTAGGAATTAAAATGGCCGGTTAAAGGATCATTAATTCTTTGCCCATCAACTAAGACTAATATTTGAGCGAATGTACTTCCTCGTATACCGATATCGGCCTGTGCGCCATATCCATTTCTGGTGGTAACGTTTACTCCAGATATATGATGAAGCAGTTCATCTAGTGAGGATGCGGTAAAAGTGGCTATGGTCTCTTTCGAAAGTATCTGAATATCTTTGCCTTCGGTAAGGGCTGATGTTGCTAAACGACTACCATAAACAGTTATGCTATCCAAATCTCTGTTAATGGTTTCAATAGGGGATACTTGTGCCATCGCATGCTCAATGGAAGAAAAGCACGGAAGCAGCAACAGTCCAAGGATAAAGAGGTGCTTAATTCCTCTAAGAGTTAATTGGGGTGACATGCTACCAGCCAATGGTGCCTTTTTTGTCATCCCCAGCCATCTCGTCTCTGTTTTTATCGGGGTCTTCAGGCATGATAAAACCAGCCGGTGGATTAAAAGCATCATAACTCCAATAGGCTTCAGGATCCTCACTCACATAGTTAATAAAGGTACCCACAATGGGTAGTGCGGTTCGTGCACCTTGACCGATCGAATAGGCGCGGTCGGTTGGGAAACGAATTCTTCGGTCTTCACCACCCACCCAAGATCCCATGACTAAATGGGGGGTCATAGCTATGAACCAGTTATCGGCAGAATTTTGAGTAGTTCCCGTTTTACCAGCAATATCCTGGCGTACACCATAGACATTTCGAAGTCGAACCCCGGTGCCGTTGTATCCATCCCCACCCCGAATAACGCCTCTCATCATGTCCACCATGATGTAAGCCGTTTCTGGACTTATCACTTCTTGTTTGTACTCGGGGTGATATTCCACGAGTATGTTTCCTTCTCGATCTTCTATTCGAGTAATGGCAATAGGGTCAATATGAACCCCCGCATTGGCAAAAGTAGTATAGGCGCTGGTAATCTCAAGCAAAGAAACTTCAGCCGTACCCAAGGCAATGGAAGGATAAGCAGGAGTTTTGCTCATATCGATTCCCAAATTTGAAGCCATAGCTTTAATCTTTCTAGCAGCGGGGTCCAATTTCCATAATTCATTGGTCCCAGGTTCACCGGCAATTTCGGGCAATAATCGGACGGTGACGTTGTTTAAACTTCTGGCTAATGCTTCTCTTAGGGTTATATTAATGGGGCCTGTAGCTACGGTCTCGTCTTTAGGATCCCATACATTTCCGTTGCGATCATAGTACTTGGTGGGATATTTAGAAAATGTGTGATAGGGTTGGTAACCGTTGTCAATGGCAACCGCGTAAACAAAGGGTTTGAAGGTCGAGCCTGCTTGTCTTCTGGCTTGGTAGACATGATCGAATTGAACATTACCATAATTTGAACCACCAACCCATGCCATAATATTGCCATTTGAGGGGTCTATTCCAACAAAACTTGCTTCTAGCCTTGTTCTCGATTTTAATACCGAGTCCACAAACATGGAATCATTCTTCAAGCTATCGAGCACCACTTTCCGAATATTGGTTTCATAGCGTTGAAAACCATTTTTGTATTCATCGGTGTCTTCTAAGAAACTATCCAAGAAAGTTGGATACTTCTCCCATAATCGATCCATGTAAAAACGGCTACCTGAACTCGTCCATTCCGACACAAAAATATGTTGTAAGGAGTCTAACTTAACTTGTACGGCTTTTTCGGCATGAGCTTGTAATCGGGAATCTATGGTAGTATAGATGACCAATCCATCGGTATATAAGTCATATCCATTGTCTTCAGCCCAGGATGAAATTTTCTGTCGCACGTATTCCCCGAAATAGCGATTTACTCGACCAGCCTTTGATGGCGGCTGATAATCCAGCGTAATAGGCTCTGCCATTAAGGTGTTGAGCTGATCTCCAGAAATATATCCCTGTCGATTCATCAAGCGAAGTACAATGTTTCGACGCTGTTTAGAACGTTCTGGAAATAATCGTGGGTTATAGGCATAGACCGCATTCACAGAACCCACTAGAGTTGCCGCTTCAAGAATGGATAGATCTTTTGCCGATTTATTAAAATGTGTTCTTGCCGCCGATTCGATCCCAAAAGCACTATTGGAGTATTCAACCGTGTTTAAATACATCTCAATAATTTCTTTTTTGGTATAGTTTCTTTCAATCTGAACCGCTGTAATCATTTCTCGAAACTTACGATTCACCGAAAATTTTTGTCCAATTTCTTTGTATAGATTCCTGGCAAGTTGTTGACTCAGTGTAGAGCCTCCTTCAACCCGACCTCTTAAAATATTAATGGGTATGGCCAGTGTTCGAATCATGTCCATTCCCCAGTGATTGTAAAAACGATGATCTTCGGTCGAAATCAGAGCATTGATCGCATATTCTGAGATGTCGTTATACCGTATCCACGTTCTGTTTTCCGTGAAATATTTATCCAACACAACCCCGTCTCTACTTCGCACTTCACTTGCTATGGCTGTCTCAGGATTTTCAAGTTGTTCGATGGAAGGGAGTCCTTGGAACAAAATGTATCCATAGATCACCCCAATACTTAGAAGAGTAAGAACACTGATTGAAACTACCCATAGCGCTTGCCTAAAAGGATTTGACTCGCTTTTTTGGGCACGGCTTTCCGCAATTTTCTTGCGGTATTCAGGGTCGTTGAAATATCGCTCTTGGTCGATACTATCGGATGGTTTCATACAGAGTAGCTTTTTGGTGCTGTAGTCATGAATTCATTTTTATCGGCATTCCATTTCGCGTGGATAAATCTCCCATCAGAATATACTAAAAGCTTCATATTATCGAAAAAAGGCCCCGTATTATAATAGATTCCATGTTTAGCGTGAACGGTGCGGGCCTGATGATCGTGTCCTGCAATAACAACATCTATGTCGGTAGTATTGATAAAGTCAGTGATCTTCAAATCCATTACTTCTACGGCTTGATCTGTTTTTTTTCGGCTATTCTTAGAAAACCAACGCATGATGTTCCAAGCGGTATCAGGTTTGAAGATGTGTTGAAAAACACGTATGAACGTTTTAGACCTTAAAATAGTGTGGAAAATTGGTCTTTCAAGATTCCGCAGCGTGGTTTTATCTATTTTTGTTCGGGTTGAAGGGAGCCCGTCTCCATGTAGTAGGGCAATTTTTTTTCCGTCTAATTCGATAATGAATCCTTCCTTGGTGCAGTCACATCCTATCTGATGAAATAATCCATTGTCCCAATAATCGTGGTTTCCTAACACATATTTGATTGGTTTCTCCGAAGCATTACACTCTTCGATAGCCTTGAGGGTAGGGATGCCGAATAATGGAATAACATCAGAGACATGTGCTGGGGTAGATTCAGTGAGTCTAGTCTTAGTTTCGGAGTCAAATTCCATCCAATAATCAAAGAGATCACCAATTATGTACAAAGAGGCGGAATGCATTTTTACCCATTGGATAAGAGCGATTAATTCGTCTTGAAATTCTGGGGCATTATTTGTTTCACGCCCTAAATGTACATCGGCTAGAAAAATATGAGAGGGTCGTATAGGGGTGAATGGTCTCGACTCCAACATCCTATTTTGTTCTGTTCACAATGAAATCAATAAGCGCTATAAGAGCGTTCCGTTGCTCTGATGAACTAAGTGAACGTATGTCTTCTTGTGCTTTAGATGCATAAGAATGCATAATTTTTTCAGAATCTTCAATTCCTTTATTATTTCGCACAAATTGAACGATATCTTCGATGTCTCGGCTCGTTTTTTTCCGTTTTTTCATTAGACGCCTATAGATGCGTGCGTCTGATTTCGATGCATTTTGTGCAGCTTTTATAAAGGGCAGGGTAATTTTTCGCTCCTTAATATCATTTCTTTTAGGCTTTCCAATTTCGGATTCACTGTAATCCAGTAAATCGTCTTTAATTTGAAAGGCCATACCAATGGCATGTCCAACATCATTCATGCGTCTGTGGATCTCTTCATCGGAAGTAGTGGACACGGCACCACATTCACAGCAGGTAGCAATAAGACTGGCCGTCTTTTCTTCTATAATTTGATAGTAGCGGTCTTCGGTCATATTACCTAAGCCAGCAGTTTTGAGCTGACGTAATTCACCTTCACTCATTTTCTTTACCGCTCGTGACTGTACCTCTAATAAAGTGTGCTCGTTATTTTCAAGAGCAATTAAAAGTCCCTTGGATAAAAGGAAGTCGCCTAAAAGGATAGCAGCCTTATTGTTCCAGATCCTGTGGATACTCACCATGCCTCTTCTGGCATGGGCATTGTCTACCACATCATCATGAAGAAGGGTTGCTGTATGAAGTAATTCTATCATAGTAGCAGCTACCATACTCCTTTGGTTGATTGGACCAAAAAGTCGTGCACTCAAGAACACCAACAAGGGTCGTATCTCTTTTCCTTTTTGTTTAATCAGGTAATTTGTGAGTAAATCCAAAAGGGGGACATCGGAGGCGATTGTTCGCTTAAAAAAGCTCCGAAATTCTTTTAGCTCCGTATCTAGGGGTTCTGTTATATGAGAGAGCTTGGTATTCAATAGGTGGTTTTACTAAAGTTTTAAGTTTAAGATAGATAGCCCAAAAGTGAACATTTTTTTGTAAACTTAGATGCCTCAAAGGTACTGATTATGTCACTAAAAAATTGAGGTGCTACGATTTTTCACTCAAACCAACTACTCATAAGAAGTAATCCATCAAAATAATGAATTCTGAGATATCATCTATTGCAGTTATGACGAGTGGGGGGGATTCTCCTGGTATGAATGCTGCCCTACGTGCGGTTGTGCGCTCGGCCAATAAATATGAATTACAAGTCTGGGGTATTTACCGAGGATACCAAGGACTTATAGAAAATAAATTTCTCGAATTGGATTCTGAAAAGGTCTCCAACATTATTCAACGTGGGGGGACGATTTTGAAGTCTGCCCGATCTCAAGATTTTCGAACCGAAGAAGGCCGCGCTCAAGCAGCTCAAAACCTCAGGGACAAAGGTATTGATGCCTTAGTGGTTATTGGGGGTGACGGTACCTTCACAGGCGCCAATTTATTGAGCAAAGAACATGGCATTAAGGTAGTCGGAATTCCAGCTACTATCGATAACGATATAATTGGAACCGATGAAACCATTGGTTATGATACCGCACTCAATACCGCAATTGAGGCGATTGATAAAATCCGAGACACCGCTGACGCTCATGAACGTATGTTTTTGGTAGAGGTAATGGGACGTGATGCTGGCTTTATTGCTTTGGAAACAGGTATTGCTGTGGGCGCAGAATTATCTTTGTTGCCTGAAGAGCTTACTTCGCTAAGTGAGATTAAAAGCCAGCTTAAGGATATGCTTAAAGAGCAAAAGAGATCTTCTTTGGTTGTAGTTGCAGAGGGTGATGAAACGGG
>RFPJ01000070.1 GCA_009926145.1 Bacteroidota bacterium | reverse complement strand
GGTGGATGCGCCACAGCTCAGTTCAGACCACTCAGAACTATGCGGACCTGCTTAACTCAGATGTTGGGGAACACGTTGTAAAAGTACTTAGATAATACGATATTGACGTCTAAATGCTGTTATGAAAAATCTTTTTGGCACAAATTTTTTAGAAAAAGGTTCAAATGCAATCTCGAGACCTAGCTGGTCATAGAAGAAGAAAAGCTTGGGAATATAAATTAATGTTCGCGTTGTATTGGTTTGTAACAATAATTTGTATTGGAATTATCCTATTTAAGGATCTACAATCTGAGCAAATTAAAATTCTATCGGGCTTAGCTTTATTTTTTAGTATTTGGGGATGTTTTCCATATAGGAATTATCGAAAAACTTTGAGAGGAGAAAAGACTTTCACAGATAAGTTTTAGTTCTTCATATGTTTTTCTCCAATATTGGAGAAAGTGTAGTTATAGTTAAAACTTTACTTTGTACAATTAATAGATTACTGTACAGTTGCCAATTAAAAACTAACCAACTAAGATTATGGAAGAAAATAAAAGTAAGATAAGAGCGCATGATGCCATAGTGGGTATTCTATACCTAATAAGTGCAGGACTAACCTTTTATACAGCAAATCTAAGTTTTCTATGGATTGCTGTAGGTGTAGGCGCACTACAAATCATTAGTCCTTTAACTAAATTTTGCCCAGTGTATTTTGTCCTAAATATGCTAATGCCAAAAACGCAACCTATTCAAAACGGAAAATAATTTTTTGTTTCTTTTTGATAATACCCTACTAGCATAAAGTTAGTGGGGCTTTTTTTTCACCAAAACACCTCCACTTTACCCACACCTAGTTGCCTTCCCATCCGCTACCCATTTCAAGCTGAATCAACGAGAAGCCGTCACCATGATCTCAACTTTGGCGTCTCGAGGGATTCGAGACACCTCAACCACCATGCGAGCAGGTGGATTCTGCTCAAAATACTCTACATATATTTCATTAAAGGCCTGATAATCCGCGAGGTTGGATAGAAAAACTTGAGCACTTACAACATCCCCTAAACCAAAACCACCTGCTTTTAAAATAGCCTCAATATTGCGAATGGTTTGTCGCACTTGGGCATCTAGGCTTTCACCCACTAGTACTCCGGTTTCAGGTTCCAAACCGATCTGGCCAGAAACATAGATCGTATTTCCAACCTTCACTCCTTGAGAATATACTCCAATAGCGGCAGGAGCTTGATCGGTTTGAATTACCTCACGTTCCATCAAGGGTCGGGAAATATCCGAATTTTCTTCATCACTGTAGGAACAAGAGGTGATGAATAGCCCAAATAATAGGCTTAAAAACATTCCTTTAGGCATTAGATATCTCCTCTTTCATCGCCTCGGTAAACCGACTAATTTCAGCCTTGGTAGTATAGACGTTCGGAGTAACCCGTATACCCTGAAACTGATGGTGCTTAATGGGCGTTACAATTATCTGATGCTTTTTCCATAGTTGGCTGCTGAGTTCGCCGGGATCAACCCCCTTAATTTCAACGGTTGCAATTCCACATGCAAATTGAGCATCCCTTGAAGTGTGTAAAGCAACCTTAGGGTCATCAATTATTTCATCAATCCAGAGATCATTAAGATATTTTAGTCTAGCCTCTTTTCGCTCAGCGCCTATCCCTTGGTGAAAGGTGACCGCCTCCCCAATTGCCAGATAATTCGCAGCTGGGTGCGTGCCAATTTCTTCAAATTTTCTAATATCATCGTCTTGGGTTTCACTGGCAGCCATTAAAGGCCATAAGTCCTGAATCTTATCCTTTTTTACGTACAACATGCCTGTTCCGTGAGGGGCAAATAGCCATTTGTGTAGGCTAGTCGTGTAATAATCGCAATCCAAATCTTCATGGCTGAAGCTAAAATGAGCAAAGGCATGAGCCCCATCCACCACCACAGGTATCCCTTTCTTTCGTGCCATTTGTACTACTTTTTTTACCGGCAGTATTTGTCCGGTTAAATTTACAATGTGGCACATCAGAATCATTTTGGTTTTGGGTCCTATATTTTGTTCAAACAAACGCACCACTTCGTCCTCATCTTCCGCTGGAACAGGCAGATCAAACTGTTTCAAAATCACTCCTTCCCTTCGCTCTCTCTGTTTGAAGGTATTGATCATGCGTGGATAATCATGACTAGTGGTAAGCACCTCGTCTCCTGCTTTTAAATCCATCCCAAATTGACAAATTTGCAAGCTTTCAGAAGCATTCCGAGTTAGAGCAATTTCTTCGGCATCCACACCAAACATACCTGCTAATTGCTGCCGAACGCCCTCTCTTCTGGGTTCTAAAATTCTCCACATATTATATACGGGGGCCTGGTTAGAAAAATCTAAGTGCTTTTTCATCGCGGCCTGAACAAAATCAGGTGATGGGCTCACCCCTCCATTATTCAAATTGATAAGACTACGATCAACCGTAAAAGCCTGCTGCACGCGATACCAAAACTCTTCATTTGTAGCGAGTTCGGAAGCAGCTTGTTGATAGCTATGAAGCTCTTCCATTAGCTTAGCATGTTTGTTGGGATCAAAAAAGATTCCTGTTGAAAGCGCAGCAACACCCACGCCCATTTTTTTAATAAAATTTTTCCGAGTAGTCATAGTAATCAAAAGGTTAGTAGTCCTATTTAACAAACCCCTGTCTAACTTGCAACACGCTTCAAAACCCTACAGCTTTATATAATGCTCGATAAACGACTGATTTCGGAGGTATTTGTTTCTATATAGCACTAAAAAAACTAATTTTAATACACTCCAATAAATTGCTTTAAAATAAGTTGGAAATTATTATGTACTTTATGATTACTCAATTAACATTTTATATGTTATTGTTTATGGATTGAGCCTCATAAGCGCCGCTTATGGGGCTTTTTTTATAGAAATCTCTACGTTTTTATTTTGATATGTTATCCCTCACTGATACATTGTATTTACATAAGGGTTCCGTCCCCAGCCTTGATCTGGTGTGTTCAACCCAAACAACTAGCCAAAATTTTATACTACTAACCAACTGTTATGGATTTCACCTTTTATATAGTACTTGCCGTACTTATTATCGCGAGTTTCGACATCTTTTTTATTGTAAAACAGCAGAGTTCTGCTGTTATCGAACGTTTCGGAAAATTCACCAGTATTCGATCTTCTGGCCTACAACTCAAACTACCGCTTATCGACCGAGTAGCCGGGCGTCTGAGTCTTCGAATCCAGCAATTGGATGTAATGGTCGAAACCAAAACTAAGGACGACGTATTCGTAAAAATTAAAGTATCGGTTCAATACCTGGTAGTTCCAGAGCGAGTGTATGATGCTTTTTATAAACTCGATCTTCCTCAAGATCAAATTACCTCCTACGTCTTTGACGTGGTTCGAGCCGAAGTCCCCAAGCTTAAACTGGATTATGTGTTCGAAAAGAAAGACGACATTGCTATTGCGGTGAAATCAGAACTTAATGATGCTATGATTAACTATGGCTATGACATCATTAAAACCCTAGTTACCGATATTGACCCCGATCCTCAGGTGAAAGAAGCGATGAACCAAATTAATGCCGCTGAACGGAAAAAAGTAGCCGCACAGTTTGAAGGGGATGCCCAGCGAATACGAATTGTGGAACGTGCCAAGGCTGAGGCAGAGAGTAAGCGGCTTCAAGGGCAGGGAATTGCGGATCAACGCCGCGAAATTGCTCGAGGCTTGGAAGATTCTGTAAAGGTGTTAAATAATGTTGATATAAACTCACAAGAAGCCTCGGCTTTAATTGTAGTTACCCAACATTACGATACCCTACAATCGATTGGTTCAGATGCCAACAGTAACTTGATACTATTGCCAAATTCTCCTCAGGCCGGATCCGATATGCTCAATAACATGGTCGCATCCTTCACAGCCAGTAACGTGATAGGTGAGGAAATGAAAAAAGCGAAGAAAAAAGAGACTTCAAACCCGGATGAAATCTGAGATTAATGTCCACACTACTTGCCAATAGTGCTCGAATCAGCTTAGCTGTTATCGCTTGCCTAGTGATTGGAGCAGGCTCAGGATTTCTAACGGTCGATTCTATAAGCACGTGGTATGTAGATATTAATAAACCGAGTTTCAACCCACCTAATTGGGTATTTGGACCTGTTTGGACCACTCTTTATACGCTTATGGGGGTATCGGCAGGCATTATCTGGAATCAGGGCTTTAGCAACCCCCAGGTGAAAAAAGCGCTCGTGGTGTTTAGTGTTCACATAGTCTTAAACGGACTTTGGTCTATTCTTTTTTTCGGCTTGAAAAATCCCGAACTCGCCTTTGTTGAAATCCTCATCCTTCTAGCTAGTATGGTGTATTATACTCGCATGTTTTACCAAATTAAACCCTTTACAGCCTGGATGCAGATACCCTATCTGATGTGGGTTAGTTTCGCGAGTGTACTCAATGGAAGTATCGCCTGGCTTAATTAAGGCGAGAATCATGCCTTTGGGGAATGGATTCGGACTATTAATTCTGGCAGCCGGTTGCTGGGAAAACCTGATTCGTATCGAGTAAATAATAATTCAAATGGCTAAGGGTTCTTAGGGGCTCTACATATGGAATGTATTTACTTATACTTAAGTTTTATTGAGTAATACATTAGAGTTTTCATTAATTAATTTATGTGATGAATAATTTCTTGACACAATTGGTTTACAGCGTTTTCACCTATATGGTATCCCTAATTTTAATGACTAATATTTCCATGGCCCAAACAATAGAAACACAAAAATATACAGTGATCAAAGAATTTGATAAGGGACAGATTAGATACTACCCACCAGTCATGAAGATTCAATCCAACAATAATTTTGGCAGTCTGTTTAATTATATCTCAGGAAATAATTTAAACAGTGAAAAAATTAGCATGACTTCACCTGTATATATGGGTGATGGTGATGGAAACAATATCATGGAATTTGTCTTACCTCAAGTCTATAATCCAAATAATGCACCGGCGGCTGTGTCTAATGCAGTAAAGCTTTTTGAAAGCGAACCCGGCTATTTTCTAACACTCGAATTTGGAGGTTATGCCTCTAGTAGAAATGTGACATATTATAGTTCCGAACTAAATAAAATCGCCCAGAAGCATAACATTATAACCATCGGAAAGCCAATTCTATTAGTATATGATTCTCCTTATAAGGTTATTGGCCGAAAAAACGAGATGATAATTCAAATTGATGAAGAATCTATTTGAAAATTTTGACTTAGATTAGCTAGAAGCCGTTTTCTATGAACAAGCAAATGGCTACTTTATTAAGTCTTTTGGCAAATTGGTTTGAGCAACTACGGTACACTAATTAATAACGAAGTATATGACAGAATCTACTCCCAAACATTTTGATGATCTTCACCCAAGACCACAAATTGATTATATGTTACGCACAACCGTGCAAAAAAATACAGCATTGAGCGGCATGGCAGACCAGAAAGCAAATATATTAACCGCAACTGCTTTTATTTTACTTACTGTTTTAGTTTCACAGTACAATGAAATGCCGGATTTAGCTTCTGAAATCTTTGTACTTCTAATATTTATTTGCCTATCAATAATTTTCTCTTTGATATCGCTCTTTCCCATATCTAAGTCCAACAAATTACGCAGAACAAATTGGTTATTTTTTGGCGACTATCATGAAAAAGAATATGAAGACTACACTCAGCATATGTTGGAAATCATGGAATCTGAGTCTCTGACATACGACACCATACTTTTAGAAATTTACCAATCGGGTATCGTACTAAAGAATAAGTTTAAGTATATCCAGTGGAGCTACATGGCACTAATGACTGGGTTCATTGTATTTTTGATCATGATCTTCTTCAACAAGATTATCTTATCCTAATTCTGCTAGCCAAATAGTTCATCTCCAATAGACCTTAGATAGATATTTCATATCTTTAACTCTGTTTAAATAATCATGAAATAACTTAGGAGTATGGAAACATTAAATAAAAATTGGTTTGGATTTACTTTAATAGCTGTAATATTTGGCTTTATTGGGTATTTAGTTGGTCAACAAGGACATTCTAATTGTCCTATGCACGATATGCATATGTCTGGAGGCGAAATGCATACTATGATGATGAAAAATCATTCAGCTGGTGATGGTCCTGCTAAATTTATGTTCTATAGTGATGAAGATATCGACACAGAAGACATGAATGTTGAAGTAATTACAGACACCACTGAAGATGGACAGATTCAGGTACGTGTAAAGAAAATGATCAAAAAAGAAAAGTAAACGAGACAACTCAAACATGGGAATAAATAGAAAATACAATTCTATCTACATTTTACTTCTGTTTATCTCCTGTGCACCCTTTGTATATACACCACCTGAACTACAGAGTGTCCAAGAGCAGGAATTACTTTTGGAATACGAATTACCTGTGGATTCAGTGTGGACCGAGTTATTAACCTATGTGACTCGGTCAAGTTATGGTATTGATACCATTGATACTTCAAGTAAAGTAATCGAAATGATTTTCACCAGCCTTAATTTTCACAAATACATACAAGGTGGCTTTCTCGATGAGGGTGGTTTCAATGGGTATAAAGGCGATTATCTAGATTTCATTGCCCCTACCGATGAATTTAAGTCCCAATTAGATTGTAAAATTACAATTCAGATAATGGAAGGCACCTATGGTGGTACTAATTTAAGTCTGAATGTAGATTATACCCTACGTCGTTTTAAAAATAAGAAACGGACCAAACTCATTAATGAATGGAACTTTAACAGTAAAGACCCATTGCAATTAATGGACACTGAGAATGATGCTTCATTTTACATCATCCCTTCTTATCAAATAGAGAATCAGTTAAAAAATAGTTTCCAATTATTTTCCAACTAGTTTAAACTATTTGGTCTCCCCTCCACAAAATTTGTCTAATTAATTCATCAAATTAATTTCTATTGATTTCAGACAATTACATCTGTCTATATTCTTAAAAGATAAATTCAATAGCTGCTTACTATATGAGACAGTAAAAGGATTTATAA
>RFPJ01000069.1 GCA_009926145.1 Bacteroidota bacterium | reverse complement strand
GATAGCCGAAGGAAGTGGATCAAATTTACAGGGCTTAGATAATTATGGGGTTGTTTATAGTAAAGATGGAGGTCTTAGTTTTGAGCAGAGACTCCATGGGGAAAAGATACTGTCTATTGGGTTCTTCAAAGGAAGCATATACGCTGCAGGTGAACAGGGAGTATTTATTTCAAGTGATGGTGGCAATACCTGGGAAATGAATAATCGATTTAAAACCCAGACAAATCTCATTACAGAAAAAGCGTCGTTCCAAAGTATTGCATCCAATGATAATTATTTATTTATAGGAACCTCAGAAGGCCTGCTTTGGACCGAAGACCCTGAAGGACCATGGAATATTGAACGAGTAAATTTTCCACTTACAGGGGGAAATAACTTTGAGCAAGAATCATCAAATGTTTCAAGTTATGCCTACCCCAATCCTTACTCGCCCGAATTACACGGACAGATAAGAATCCGTTTTGATTCCTCAACATCAGCGTCTGCTCATCTACGAATTTTTGATTTTTCAAATACATTGGTTTATGAAACCACAGAACAAACCTCTTCAACCGGTGCATACGAAATTCTTTGGAATGGCTACAACATGAAAGGTCATCAGGTAGATAATGGAGTGTATTTTTACCAAATAACCTTATCGAATAAAACCCTAGAGGGTAAAATTTTGGTCATACATTAATGATTCTAAAGGCAACATATCGTCATGGGAATGTTTCATTTAAAGCCATAGTCACTAGACTAGTGCTAAGAGTGTTCTTTTTGATGAGCATGACTGGTGTACTGAATATATATTCTTTTGCTCAATATGGCGGATATGCGGGTGCAGGCGTACAGATAGGCTTTGATGCCACCAACAGTTCATTAGGCAATACTGGAACTGCTGGATGGGTTTCAGATAGTCTGCAGCAGGGAAAAAGAATCTATGGTCCCACCCTATCCTCCAATCCCTATTTTAACCCTGCCTTAGTGGCATCAATTCGTGATGATGTTCATGTTAACCTAAGTCTGTTTGAATTGGGCTTCGATCGCCAATATCAAAGTATAGGTGCACAAATACCTTTACCTCCAAAAGCAGGACTATTTATCGGTCTCATACGATCAGGAGTTAATGATATTGATTCTAGGAGCCTTAGTGGGTATCCACTAGGAAGTATACAAACCAATGAATTACAACTTCAAAGTGCATTCGGTATACGATTGTCCGAGAGGGCTCATGCTGGTATTGGTTTTAAAATTAATAGGTATGATCTGCACGAAGATCTTAAAGCATCTACCAGTGTGGGAGTGGATATTGGATTACTCTTCAAATTAACGAAGACAGGTTTTTTGGCCATAAGTATTCAAGACCTCTTAGCCGAGCATACGTGGAATTCAGGCGATCTGTATAACCTGAGTCAATCTGCAAATAGAGTTGAGCAACTACCAACTAGGTTTAAAGTGGGATATTCAACCCTTGCATGGGACACCCAAATAGCCACCGAATATGAAATAAGACAAGAATCATCAGAAATCACTATACGGGATATCTTTTCATCGGGCAGTTCTAGAACTCAATATATAGAGCAGAAAGAAACGAGAATGACCAATAGTCAATTTTTTCGAGCAGGACTCAGCCGCTCACTACATGCTAGTTTTCGTTTGAATCTAGGATACCAACACACTTTAGGTAGTGACTACCAATGGGCTACCATAAGTAGTGGTTTTAGCATTCAACCGCCTCAAATCGAATCATTCACCATAGACTATGCGTTTGCAAGGAATACCACAAGCTTAGGTAGCATGCATATTTTCACCCTACGATATATTTTATAATATTGTGACTATGAACAAGTATACCCTATCTCTATCCACCCTTTGTTTGAGCCTGATCATCATGGTGCATTCTCCTCGGATTCATGGGCAAGATGCCGGGCTAGCGCTCTTGGATATTAGTCCTACAGCTTTTGGTCTTGGTTTGAATGAGTCTGGTAGTATTAAGGCGCAAGGAGCGGCAAACATGTATCAAAACCCGTCCTTATTGATGTCTACTAATCGTTCCTCGGTGTCCTTAGGTTATACTCAGTGGATCGCAGAAACCAGTAATTTGTTTGGTGGGTATCATAAATTGAAGGAGCAGTCGGCATTTGCCTTTAGTTTCTACAGTTCTGGAATTCAAGATTTTGAGCAACGCGATAACCCTGGCCCTTCAAATGGTGTATTTTCGGTACAATATCTGAGCATTTCAGCGGGCTATGCACGCACAATGAAAGGGATTCATCTTGGTGCGAGTCTACATTACTTGAGTGAAGAGATTTACCCCTACCGTTCCAATGGGTACGCGGTCAATTTTGGAGCTTCCACCTCTTTTGCTAAGGATCGGATTCATATAGGTAGCGCTATTCGTAATCTTGGTCAAATGGAGGAACTGGATATACAAGCTACTCCATTACCAAAGGCTTGGATCAGTGGTGTGTCCATTGGTTTATTAGAATGGGATCCTCCCAAAAACCCTGAATTACCCCTTTTTATACAGACCTATATAGATTTTGTATATCCCATGGGTGATAATGCATTAGTGGATGACAATGATAACAGCATTATACCAACCGATGCCTTTCTAACTATTGGGTTGGATATATTGATTGCTGAGACCCTACAACTAACCACCGGCTATCGTAGTGGTGAAACGGCTCGACCCTTATCTTTTGGACTAGGTATAGAATTCAATGATTTCGCCTTTAATTATGCATTAGTACCTTTTGAAACAGGATTTGGGACCGTACATTCGGTTGGACTTCGATATTTCTTTCCATAGTTCTGCCATAATACCATGAGTAAAGTACCAACACATTATGATTCAGTTGAAGAGCTGTATAGCTCGGTGGTTGATTCACCTAAACTAGTGTTGGTTGCTCCTCGTATACGTAGATCATATCCCTTGACCGATTATTTGTACGCCCTCTATCGTGATATACTCGAAAGACCAACCGGCAGTAATAATTTGACCATACTTGACCTAAGCCCAATAGGTCATTTTCGAATGGTTTATCATGCGTTAACAAGTAGAGAAACGGTCATACTTCATTACCATTGGTTCGAATTTCAAGGCCTAAAACAATTATTAGCTCTTCCCTATAAATTACTGTGTATCAGCATATTCAGTTTTTTAAATACGCGTATTGTTTGGACGGTGCATAATCTTCAACCCCATGATCGAAAGTACCTGCGATTACACCTTATTCTTCACCAGTGGTTGGCAAAAAAGGCGGATAAATTACATTTACATTCTCCCTCCCTACTCGATAGAAGTTCGGATTACTTAAAAATAGCTTCCAATAGCGCCAAATGGGGCATATTAGAACACCCCGAATTTCCCAGTAAGCAAATACCGAAATCAGAGGCCCTCGCTCACATTAATAGCTTATTTAAGCTAAACATACCTTCCAATGCATTACTTCTGTTACTATTTGGGAATATTAGTGAATATAAAGGTATCGATTCCTTTATTAGCCTTTCAAAATCCATACCCACCTCTTTTCATGTTCTTATTGCTGGACCTATCAAAATAGGACAACAACATACCCATCAAAAGATACTAGATGCTATTGGTTCAGACTCGGACCGGTATCATTATCATCCCTATTTTATAGAGGAAAAGCACTATTCTTACCTATTGTCTTCTGCAGACTATTGTGTATTTAATTATAAAGATATCTTGAGTTCTGGGGGTGCAGCAATGGCAAAATCCTATAATAAAGCTATTATTGCTCCACGTATTGGAATGTTTAGAGATTTAGAGGACAAACCAAATGTCTTATTATTTTCATCGGAGCATGAACTTAAAAGCATACTAAAGCGGATAAATAACCCTTGAGCACCATACTTCAAAAAATATCAAGTTTGGCATTGGGTGATCTTGTCTCAAGAGGCCTAGGATTTATCACAAGCATCTATTTAGCCAGAATTTTAGGGCCCGAGGGGTATGGAATCTGGACTACAGCGCTTGCTATTCTGAGTTATATGCTCTGGTTTTCGGATCTTGGAATCATGCAGTTAGGTACTCGAGAGATCGCAAAATCACATCAGGGAAGCCATAAGGCATCAGATTTATATTACAGCAAACTATTGTGGGGGCTATTGATGATAGCCGTACTACTCTGGCTTACGCCTAGATTACCCTATGCTCCTGACATTGTGAGTATCAGCCAAATTCTTCTACTGAGCCTAGTTCCATATGCCTTTCATTTAGAGTGGATGTTTTCTGGTAAACAAGAATTCGCTACTCTTCAAATAGTGAAGGTTTTACAAGCATCGATTTTTTTCTTCTTAGTGATTTTTGGTCTATCAAACACAATGCAAATCGAACGTACCGCCTACTTCTATGGAATTGCAATAACCATAAGTTCTATTTTGTTATGGATTATCGCATTTCGTAAACACTATATTACGTGGCAATATCCTACAATCAATTCTATTCTGAGCATACTTTCCCAATCCATTCAGCTAGGACTAGGATGGTTGGCGACACAGGTGATTATTCTATTCCCTCCATTAGTATTCGCCTATTTTTATACAGAGGCCTTTGTAGGGCTTTTTGGAGCTGCACTTCGAATACTCCTGATTGTTATGATTATCGATCGAGTGTTGGTGCAAATACTTTTGCCTAATTTATCGAAGTTGTGGAGTCAATCCTCACCAAAAATCACCTCTATACTGTCCAATGGCTTTCGTTTTCATTCACTTATAGGTCTATATGGTACACTTGCTATCGTATATCTAGCACCCTATTTAATAGCGCTCATTTACGGAACTGAGTATCAAGAGAGCACCCTATTACTTCAACTCCTATCCATCATCATCTTTTTTACCTTCCAGAATAGTATTTTTGCTACCTCCTTAATTGCCATGGATGCGGAGTCAAATTATTTGAAAGCCAACGTTTTAGGAGGTAGCATTGGAGCCCTTATTCTTGTCTTATCAACTTATGTCTTTGCTCAGGATACCCTGATACCTATTATATTAATTGGTTTGATTGAGGGAATCATTATGGGCTTTAGCTACTATTACTTTAGACTAACCTTAAAAAAGCAAACACTTGAACCCATAAATTTGAACCTATCTAGTTTGTATTTAAGTTTATGTATTGGATTGGGTAGTTATATAGGCCTCACGCTCCTAAGTTCATGGTCACATGAGCTCATAAGTATACTAAGCTTTATTTTGACGGTTATAAGCTCAATTCTGCATAAGGACATTAGAAGCTCTGATATTGCCCTTATTAAGAATTTCTTGAGTCATAAACCTCAAGCTCCTGAGTGATATGAGTATGAAGAATAAGTCATTAACCATAGGCGTTCTAGGTTTAAAACCTGGTTTGGAAAACTTGCTTCAGAATCTTGGGATTCGTGTTCAGACTTTAAATGCACCTCCAAGGGACACCGCTAATTATTCTCTTATCATTGTACACCGGGCGTTAAGTGATAAGGAAAATCATGAATTGGCTAAATTTCAAGCCGAAAAAAGAACTTCCTTAATCCACGAACATGATTTTTTAGGGGTATTGTATACCTTTGAAAGTGGCATAACACCCCTCGCCTCTCAACCTAAAGATATTCGACGCCGATCATTGATCAGCGATGATTTACTAGGGACTCCGCTAGAGTCATTTGCCTACATAGATGTCTATTCTACCATAAGATTATACGATAAAGATGAACACTTGCATTCTGCTGTCTACTTAGAAACTAGTGGCGTCGGATATTTTGGGTTCCCTATCGAGAATGCTCTCGAACGTACGGATTACATTAGAAAAAGATTCCCATCGAATTTAGAGTTTTATCCCAATGAATTAGTAAGCCAAGTTCACCGGCAAAAACTCCAAGACTTACTTCAATTTGGTCTTGAGAAAGTGCTTTTTTCCATGAATCTACCATGGATCCAAAACTGGTATTTTCCCACTGAACAGCCCATTATTACACTCCGGATAGATACTGATTTTGGCACCCAAAGGAGTATGCACGAGCTGTTTGAGTTGGCGGGGAAAAATGGTGCAAAGCTCAGCAATTTTTTACATGTACAGGCTCATGAAGACTGGTTGTCATGGTTCTCACAATATCCTATCCATGAATACGCCATACATGGATACCAACATACTCATATCGATTCAAGTTATCAGTTATATCAAGATATAGAACAGGCCAATGAAACCATGAAGGAACAGGGTTTAGAAGCTAAGGGATACGCGGCTCCCTATGGCATCTGGAGCAAAACCCTATCTAATGTTCTGGATAAGTACCCCTTTACCTATAGTTCTGAGTTTACTCATGGCTATGACGGCTTTCCTTACTTTGTGGAGGGTAATAAACGTCTGCAAATCCCTATGCACCCTATATGTACCGGAAGCCTTCATCGTTATGGTGCAACAACAGAAGATTTTAAGGAGTATTTCAAGCGAATAATAGATGCCAAAATAGCCCAATGGCAACCCATCATGTTGTATCATCATCCACTACAACCTGGTGCCAACGCACTAGATTTCGCTATGAAGTATGCAAATGAGAAGGGAATCCACTGGCTACGGTACGATGAATGGGCAGAATTTTGGATAAAAAGAAGCGAACAACGGTATCGCTTGGAGTACTCAGCATCACAGGGAATCATAGCAGGTGAGATTCATGGAGACCTCCCGATACTCATTAAAACAGATCATGACCGAGGATTTCTGCTCTACCAGGATCAAGCTAAGTCGGGCGTAAAGATAGAAGAACAAGAGCATAGCCTGTATTGGAAGCCGCACACGGAAAGCTTGGTAAACAAAGGGTTTTTAGAGGAACGCTTCTCTAAGCCATGGGAACTTTGGAAAGAATCTCTGATACAATACAGAAATAGAATAAGAATATGAGGATAGGATTTTTAATACCCTCTAGTGTAAAAGTGGTTAATGGTGGCGTGCGTCGACAGGCCACTGAGACGGCACATCATCTTCAGAGATTAGGACTTAGTATACAATGGATTGAATCGGTTGATGATCTTAACAATGTCGATCTATTGCATATTTTTGTGGCTAGTCCAGAGCATCGTGCTTTTCTGGTTGAATGGAAAGCATATCAAAGGAAATCAACCAAACGGATGAACGTGAACAGGTTCATCAGTTATTTGATATCCCCCTTAACCGGATGAAAGTCATACACAATGGTGTTGAGCAAAGATTTTTAACGGCTGATGC
>RFPJ01000068.1 GCA_009926145.1 Bacteroidota bacterium | reverse complement strand
AAGTAGTGACATTTGTGGAAAAGAAATTCAGATTTAATTTGTGAGCATACAAAACACAATATATATTAATGCTCACTTCTCTAGTCTGCACTGACTTTAGAAGAAAAATAATATCATCCTTGCAGGCCAACCTGTTACATTGAATTGAGACACTAACGCAAACGAAGTAGCCAATGAAATTTAATCGCTTCTACACTAAAAATAACTGGGACACTCCATTTGATTCCTTAAATTTTGACAGTCGAACATCCGAAATTAAAAACCCTGATGGATCTAAAGTATTTCACATGGAAAATGTGCAAGTACCATCCTCATGGTCACAAGTTGCTACTGACATCATAGCCCAAAAATATTTCCGAAAGGCTGGTGTCCCGGTGGCCTTAAAGAAAGTTTCGGAAAAAGGTGTTCCCACTTGGTTACAGAAATCCGTGCCGGATACACAGGCGCTAAAAAATTTGCCAGAGGAAGAGCGATTTACTCATGAGGTGGATAGCCGCCAAGTGTTTCATCGATTAGCCGGTTGTTGGACGTATTGGGGTTGGAAATACGATTACTTCGACAGTGAAGCAGATGCAAAGGTTTTTTACGATGAATTAGCGTACATGTTGGCTAATCAAATGGCAGCTCCTAACAGTCCACAGTGGTTTAATACGGGGCTCAATTGGGCATATGGCATCAATGGTCCAGCCCAAGGTCATTATTATGTAGATCCTAAAACAGGCAAACTGACGAAATCAAAAGATTCGTATACGCATCCACAACCACACGCTTGCTTTATTCAGAGTGTAGATGATGATTTGGTGAATGAAGGTGGAATCATGGACTTATGGGTTCGTGAGGCTAGATTATTTAAGTATGGATCAGGTACGGGAAGCAATTTCTCTAATATTAGAGGAGAAAATGAGCCATTAAGCGGAGGTGGTCGATCATCTGGATTGATGAGCTTTCTAAAAATTGGTGACCGAGCTGCGGGTGCTATTAAATCGGGGGGAACAACCCGGCGAGCCGCTAAGATGGTTACCTTGGATTTAGATCACCCGGATATTGAAAATTACATCAACTGGAAAGTTGTAGAAGAGCAAAAAGTTGCAGCCTTAGTGGCGGGCTCAAAATCTGCCCAAAAGCATCTAAAGAATATTATTAAGCTTTGTCACACGCCTGTTGAAATTGAAGGCAGAACTTTTAATGGGGCGATGAGTCGCGATCCGATTAAGAACAAAGCCTTGGCTCAAGCGATTAGAGCAGCCAAAAAAGAGCAAGTGCCCTTAAATTACATAGAACGTGTAATCCAATTGGCAGCCCAAGGGTTTACTGATTTAGAGTTCGACAGTTATGATACCGATTGGAACTCAGAAGCCTATAATACGGTGTCTGGTCAAAATTCAAATAACTCGGTGCGAGTGCCCAACTCCTTCATGAAAGCAGTAGTTGAGGATAAGGACTGGAGTTTGCATTGGAGAGTTGAGAAGGAAAAAGCAGAACTCGAAAATCGAGAGCCTGCCGCATGTAAAACGATGAAAGCTAGAGAACTCTGGGATCAAATTGCTTACGCCGCTTGGTCTTGTGCGGATCCCGGTACTCAATACCATGACACCATCAATGAGTGGCATACCTGCCCAGAGGATGGTGAAATACGAGCTAGTAATCCTTGCTCTGAGTACATGTTCTTGGATAATACCGCTTGTAATTTAGCCTCATTAAATCTAATGAAGTATTTTACAGATGAGTCGTGTACCACATTCGATGTGGAGTCTATTCGATACGCTTCTCGTGTTTGGACTACCGTATTGGAGATTTCTGTTTTGATGGCACAATTCCCATCCAAGGAAATCGCAGAGCTTTCTTACGTATTTAGAACCCTTGGTTTGGGGTATGCAAACATTGGTGCGGCGCTTATGGTACAGGGAATTCCCTACGATAGCGACAAGGGTATTGCCATAGCAGGGGCCATTACGGCAATTATGCATATGAAAGCTTATGAAACATCTGCAGAACTAGCGGCTGAACTCGGGACCTTTGGTGGGTATGAGCGAAACAAAGAGCATATGTTACGTGTGATGAGGAATCACAGAAGAGCAGCTTATAATGAGAGCCCTGAAGCTTATGAGGGTCTCACCGTTACTCCAATGGGAATTGATACGGAAAACTGTCCGGATTACCTGCTAAAAGCAGCTCGTCAAACTGCTGATGCGGCCGTAGAAAAGGGTGAGAAGTATGGGTACCGTAATGCACAAGTAACGGTGCTTGCACCCACAGGAACCATTGGACTTGTGATGGATTGTGATACTACTGGAATTGAGCCAGATTTTGCTCTGGTTAAGTTCAAGAAGTTAGCAGGTGGTGGTTACTTTAAGATTATTAATCAGAGTGTCCCAAATGCACTTAAAACTCTTGGATATAGTGATCGTGAATCCAAAGAAATCATCAATTACGCCAAAGGATACGCTAGCCTCAAAGGCTGTCCGCATATCAATCCAGAAAGTTTAGCTGAAAAAGGATTTGGAGAAGAACAATTAGCCGCTATTGAAGCAGCTCTGCCCAGTAGCTTTGATATCAAGTTTGCCTTCAATCATTTCACTTTAGGTGAGGACTTCTGTAAAGATACTTTAGGTTTGACCGAAGAGCAGCTCAATGATTTTACTTTCGATATGCTCCGGTACCTTGGTTTCACTAGGGAGCAAATTCAAGATGCAAATGATTATGTTTGCGGTACTATGACCGTGGAGGGAGCGCCTCATCTCAAAGAAGAACACCTATCGGTGTTTGACTGCGCAAACAAATGCGGTCGAATAGGGACCCGCTTTATTTCGGCAGAAGGGCATATACGTATGATGGCTGCTGCTCAACCGTTCTTATCAGGTGCCATTTCCAAGACAATCAACTTGCCAAATGAAGCCACTGTTGAGGATATGAAGAAAGCTTATATGCTTTCTTGGGAGATGATGTTAAAGGCCAATGCGTTGTACCGTGATGGTTCTAAACTAAGCCAACCACTCAATAGTATGGCAGATGTATTGGAAGAACTTGACGAAGAAGTCGAGGCTACTATTGATCCAGCTACTGCTGAAGCTCAAAGTAAAGTAGTGGAAGTTGCCGAGAGAATTATCCATAAGTATGTTGCACGACGTCAACGTTTACCTTTCCGAAGAGAAGGCTATACTCAGAAGGTTAAAATTGGCGGACAAAGTGTATATCTACGGACGGGTGAATATGAAAATGGTCAATTGGGTGAAATCTTTATCGATATGCATCGCGAAGGTGCGGCCTTCCGTAGCCTGCTGAACTGTTTTGCTATTTCAATCTCGCTTGGACTTCAGCACGGTGTGCCACTAGAAGAATTTGTGGACGCATTTGTATTCACTAAGTTTGAACCCAGTGGAATGGTGAATGGCAATCCTCATGTAAAAATGTCTACATCGGTCATTGACTACATTTTCCGCGAGTTAGCAGTAACCTACCTTGGGCGCGAAGACCTCGCTCATGTACCGGTGGACGATATTCATATGCGAACACTAAAAGCTACAGGCGATGCGACACCATCGCAGCAAACGAATAGTGCAAGCGAACTAACAGCCCCACCTACAGTGGAAGCACCTGTTTCAAATCCAGTAAGTGAAGTTGTTGAAGTGGTTTCCTCACCCACAACCTCTCAAGCTGAAGCTACCTCGATGGCAGCAAGCTCTACCTCTTCTAGTGATTACGAGAGTGACTATGAAAAGGCGAAACAGCTTGGATATACTGGGGATGCATGCGTGGAATGTGGTAGCATGACGATGGTACGCAATGGTACTTGTCTCAAGTGTATAACCTGTGGTTCAACCTCAGGTTGTAGCTAAACGTAAACTTTAGGTACCGAAAATAAAACACTTTTCGGTACGATCTGATTTTCTTTCATGGAGAAACAGGATAAACCCTGGTTGGCTGAATGCTAATCGGGGTTTTTTATTTTACAAATGAAATCATTCGACTAGCTCTATTTTTTGAATTTTCGACTACCAATAGATAATTCCCAGTAGCAAAATTAGCCATATTAAGTTCTATTTCATGAGTACCAACCGAATAATATTGAGGAGGATGAATCATCAATTTTTGTCCCGACATAGAAACAATATAAATCGAAACAAGATCCGAGAATCGCATTGTAAAAGAAACTCTTGTGGAGGGATTAAATGGGTTGGGATAATTTGAATGTAATTCAATGCCTCTTTGGTGTGTTAATTCATCGTAGAATTCCCCAGAAGTACCTACATTTTGCTCAATTTTCTTAGCAGCGTCCGTAATAGATGCATACACAACTTTATCATCGTAACGATGGTTTAGGCTGTCTAGTAGTTCAGCCATCCAGCGTAGGGTAATCCCATCCTGATACCCTAGCCGTATAAATGGATCATGCATCATCAATGAATAATAGCCAACTTTTTTTCTTTCGGATTCGATATCCTCGAGAACCTCAGATAACTTTGATTCATAGGTTTCTGGACTCAAAGCCCAGGTATATTCGGCAGTTATAGGAAGGTTGTAAAGTGTTTCATAAACAAAGCCAGAAGTGCTAGCAGTTGAAATAACAGGGAACCCTAAGCGCTCTAACACACTCCAAGTCGTTTGATCAAATACATGTCCAGGTGGTATAAAACTAGTTGGCTTAAATCCCAAACTATCCACCATGATTTGTACCCCATCCATGATCAGTTTTTCCTGCTGATCATCACTCAATGGTCGATTATAGTAGGTGCAATACATTTCATGGCTACTTTGTCCACAAATCTGGCATATATGAATGTATCCATGTTGAGATACTTCATGACCAAGTCGATGAGTTTCAATTAGCTCATTTTTTAAGTTCCCATCGGCATTTGCAGATTCAAATAAGCGGTGAGGCATAAACCCCCAGGTAGCTACGGCACCACGAGATGCAAGTGTGTCTTGAAGAGGAACTATAGATCTAGGCAGAATGCTCGTATTTCGCGATAGTATGTCATCGATTCGAACAACAAAAATTAAAGAGTCCTGCCCTTTGAGACTTTCTTGGCTGAAAGGACTAAAAATTAAAATAATTAGGAACAGTAGCAGCTTTTTCATCTTATGGCCGGGGATTATGTTACAATCATTCAATAAATTACCCATAGTTGAGATGGGTTGAAAATTATGTACATTCTGACGCTATTATTAAGAAAAAGACAAATGTTACCCAATAATTAGAGTTGATATACTCTTATAAATAATGGATACTTGACAAGTTACCGGTTTAGAAAAAAATAAGGTTGTATGAATAAGCATAATTTAAAGGAGTATTGGGCCATAAACATTCGTTATGTGCTCATTCTTGTATCTATTTGGTTTTTGGTTTCATTTGGATTTGGCATTTTAGGAGCTCCTATTCTTAATGATATTCAAGTTGGAGGGTTTAAATTAGGCTTCTGGTTTGCGCAGCAAGGATCTATTTATGTTTTTGTGATACTCATTTTTGTGTATGTATATCTCATGAATAAACTTGATATACGATTTGGTGTTCAAGAAGATGAGGTGGAGTAATGAGTGTACAACTATGGACATACTTGTTTGTTGGCATTACATTTAGCCTTTATATAGGAATTGCTATATGGTCCAAAGCCTCCACAACATCTGAATTCTATGTGGCCAAAGGAACCGTTAATCCATTAACCAACGGAATGGCAACTGCAGCTGACTGGATGTCAGCGGCAAGTTTTTTATCTATGGCCGGGCTTATCTCATTTATGGGTTATGACGGAGCCGTTTATTTGATGGGTTGGACAGGAGGTTACGTGCTTCTTGCATTAACATTGGCGCCTTATCTTAGGAAGTTTGGGAAATTTACGGTACCAGATTTTATAGGAGACCGTTATTACTCGAAAACGGCTCGAACAGTAGCTGTAATATGTGCCTTGATAGTCTCATTTACCTACGTAGCCGGGCAAATGAGAGGCGTTGGTTTGGTGTTCTCAAAGTTTCTAGAAGTAGATATTTTTTGGGGAGTCATCATAGGTATGGCTATCGTGTTCATGTATGCGGTTTTGGGAGGGATGAAAGGAATTACCTATACACAAGTTGCTCAGTACTGCGTATTGATCTTTGCCTTTATGGTTCCTGCTTTTTTTATCTCTGCACAACTAACGGGTAATCCCATACCGCAAATAGGATTTGGTTCACGATTAGCTGATGGATCAGGGATGTTCTTGTTAGATAAGTTAGATCAGTTGCACACTGAACTTGGATTTTCGGCCTATACATCAGGCACAAAAAGTATGCAAGATGTCTTTTTTATAACGGTTGCACTAATGGTAGGTACCGCTGGTTTGCCACATGTCATCGTACGATTCTTCACCGTGCCTAAAGTTAAGGATGCACGAATTTCGGTTGGTTATGCCCTTATCTTTATAGCCATTTTGTACACAACAGCTCCAGCAATAGCCGTTTTTTCAAGAACAAATTTAATCACGACTGTAAGTGAGCAACCTTATGAAAATATGCCGGAATGGTTTAATACGTGGGAGGAAACAGCCTTATTAAATTGGGTTGACAAAAATGGTGATGGTAAAATCACCTATGCTCCTGGGGCTGCTATTGTAGGAAGTCCCGAAATTGAGCGAGTTGATGGAGAAATCATTCGGGGCGAGAGTGGTGAAGTAAAAATACTAAATCCTGTAACGGATACAGATAATGAATTATATGTAGATCGTGATATTATGGTCCTGGCAAACCCAGAAATTGCTGGGCTTCCTAATTGGGTGGCCGCTCTCGTAGCCGCTGGAGGCTTAGCGGCAGCTCTATCTACTGCCGCAGGTTTGTTGCTGGTTATATCTACTTCTGTATCCCACGATTTAATCAAGAAGCAGATTAATCCGGATATATCCGACAAAAAGGAACTTCTTTATGCACGTATTGCTGCCGGTTTTGCCGTAATCGTGGCAGGGTATTTTGGAATCAACCCGCCAGGATTCGTAGCCGAAGTGGTAGCTATTGCCTTTGGTCTTGCAGCAGCTTCCTTTTTTCCCGCCATTATCTTAGGGATTTTCTACAAGAGAATGAATAGAGAAGGTGCGGTCGCAGGTATGATTGTAGGTCTCTTATTTACATTGAGCTATATTGCCTTTTTTAAACTGATGTTCCCTGAGTACAATACACCTGAGTACTGGTGGTTTGGTATATCGCCTGAGGGAATCGGTACTCTAGGTATGATTGTCAACCTATTAGTCTCTCTTGCAGTGGGTATGATCTTTCCTGATCCCCCAGAAGAGGTTCAGGACATGGTTGAATCTATTCGGTATCCGAGGGCTTAATTCGTAGGTTCTGCTACTCCAAATTTGTCCCTTATAACTTCCTTAAACGTATGCTTAGGT
>RFPJ01000067.1 GCA_009926145.1 Bacteroidota bacterium | reverse complement strand
GGGGCAAGTCTGAAGCAGTAGCATCGAAGCCTGACCAAGGATCGTACTGCTCTAATACATGTTTCCTTTCGAGATTGTGGTATAACTTTAGAGCGGTACTCTTATGAGTTGTCTTAAGACTTACTCTTTTACGTTGTGGTTTTTTTGAAGCGTCATAGAATTGTACATAGTACCATTTTCTATCCTTTACTAGCGTAGCCATTGAAGTTCTCCTTTAGTTTAGGAGTCTTTCTATCGAACAATAGTCGAACAAATCACTACGATTCCCCACAAAAGTCGAGGCGACAGGATTTGAACCTGCGACCCCTCGGCCCCCAGCCGAGTGCGCTACCGGACTACGCCACGCCTCGATTACAATCAGACAACAAAGATAAGGGCTTTATAGACCTAGAGCAATCTTTATTCTATTCGTGTTATTTACATCGTTATGCAAAAGCCCAAAAAGCTCGAAAGCATCCGATTAAGCTATGGTATCAGTTATGTTACCAGAAGAAAGTGTAATTATTCTATCAGCCAAATGATAATAGCTGTCGTCGTGGGAAATGACGATAACGGTTTTACCCCTATTCTTTAAACCCGGTAAGATTTCATTGTAGAATTTAGACCTAAAATAAGGATCTTGATTGGCGGCCCATTCATCAAATAAATAAATGGGTTTATCTTCAAGAAGAACCCTTAGTAAATTCAGTCTGCCACGTTGGCCAAATGACAGATCCACGTCTGAAATAAATAGATCTTCAGTTTTAATTTTATCATCTATTCCAAGAAGGGTAGACATTCTCTTCAAATCCTCTTTATTGGTGGTTAGTGATAAATACCTTAAATCTTGGAAGACATGTGAATCGGTAAAAGTAGCAGCAAAAAGATTGCGATATTCAAAGATATTATCCTTGTCAATCACTTGGTCTTGATACCTCAAATGACCCGATTTAGGGGTATATAAACCCGTGAGTAGTTTCGCTAAGGTAGTCTTACCGCTTCCATTACCACCATTTAGGAACAATACTTCGTTTTCATAAATAACGAGATCAAAAGGCCCAACCTTAAAAGCATCCGAATCAGCGTTTCCATATTCATAGTTTACTTGATTCAAACCGATAAGAGGAGTCGTTGAGTTAGTTTTATATGCTAGCTTAGTATTCCCCCTCAGGTGTACATAGCTATCAAATTCTAGCCCTAAACTAAATACCTGTTCAAGCGAGGCATCCACTTTTTTTAAGCTTCTTGCAAAGCTAGTGATGATAATCAGAGAAGGGAGTATAAAGAGCACCAGTGTTAAGAAATCCAAGAAAATATCGGTGGAAAAAGTAGTCGAGGATTTTTGAATCAGGATGATGATTCCAATTCCAATGATCACAATCAGTTCTGCTGATTTGGTTACAAGTATGTTTAAGGAGTTAATAAAGGAAATGAATCGGGCATGTAATGAGCTGGTAGGTAGTATGGTTTCTTCAACATAACTTTTTTGGTGCTTACGGTTCAGCGTTAGCTCTTTTATTCCATTCACTAATCCAACCAGGTGGCGATACAGTGTATTACGCTCTCTTTGTATATCTTTTTCAATCCGGTGGAAGGTAGGTAAAAGCACATAAGCGAATAAAAAAACGCTTAGAAATACGGCTACAATCGATAAGGTTAATTGCCAAGACAGTATGAACATATACGTCCAAATAGCAGCAATTTTAAAGATTGCTACTAACACATCAGGAATCGTTTTTGCAAACGAACCTATGTTATTTACATCATAATGAAGTACGGGTATAATTTTATGGGCATTTTTCTCAACGGTTTCAAAATCCACTTTCAATATTTTTTTTGATAAATCTACCCGTAAGTCCGAAATTTTTTCTTCAAATAGTTTAGTAAGATAATACCCGGTTAGAAGTGATAAGGCAGTTGAGACCAGTATCATGAGGGCCATTTCGATAAATAACGAACTACTTTCAGAGCTACTACCTATCAATGTGTTTAGTAACCTTACAGCGTAAGCATAGCATAAACCAGCAATAGCACTTCCTATGGCTCCAAGGAGTAATTTTTGCCATGATGACTTTAGGATAAAAAGGACTAATTTCATGCAGGTTTTTGGATCAGACAACTAGATAAAAGAAAACAGTCAGAATGCGAAACAAAGCCTCAGAATTGATTCGGTATTTGTTGCTGGTGAACGGTATTCACCGCAATGTCAAGTTTAGCAATATTTCTTCGGATATCGTAATCTCACTAACTACCCTTTCAGAGCGGGTAGATCGCATAGAGCCAACTCTTTATTCACTTTTGGATCAATCTGTGTTACCTAAAAAAATCATTGTTTGGGTACCTAAATATTCGGTACGGGAGCAAAAAAATATTTCAGTAGAAGATTTGCCGTCCATTCCCTTGGTTGAATTTCGAGTGGTCGAACATGATTTAGGACCCATCACAAAATTGATTCCATCACTTATAGAATATGGTCAAAATCCAAATCAACGAATTATTTGCCTTGATGACGATATCATCTATTCTAGGAATTTAATAGAGTCCTATGAGGCAGAATCACGAAAAAAACCTGAAGCAGCCCTTGCAATTATTGGTTATGATGTGCCTGCCAATTTTATCGATAAGAACCGTTTTGACACTAAAGTTTACGGAACCGATATCCAAAATTTTGTCGAAGTTGATGTGGTAACGGGATATGGATCATTCATGATTAAACCCTCTTTTTTTGCCCAACACTTTCTCACAGAACAACGGCCAGAAGAGGCATATTTTACCGACGATTTGTGTGTGAGTGGGCATTTAGCTGAGCAGGGGATAAAAAAATACATATTTCCGGTTAATTGGGGATTTTCACACCTTAAAAGACTATCAAGTTGGTCCGACTATTCCTTGAGCAACTCGGTTAATAAAGACGGCGTCAATAATGAAGTTATGATGCGATATTATAAAGATTATTGGAACTTCAAATGAGCAAAAAAGCTCGTATTCTATTTTTTTTACCAAGCTTTTCAGGTGGAGGGGCGGAACGTACCGTTCTCAATATTTTGAGAAACTATGATAGCGAAGTAGTGGAAATCAAAGTTTGTCTGCTTGATTTTTCAGGTGAGTATTCGGCTCATGTATCCGATAATTCTATACTAAATCTCCAAGACAAAGGTCGTTTTGCTATCGCTAAAACATCGAATCCATTTTATAGTTTGTATAAATTTTTTGGGTTCATTTTACCCACACAGTATCGGGCCATCAGATCCTTTGAACCCGATATAATCATGACAATAACCGAGAGCATGAATTATATGTCCATTATTTGGAAAGTTCTTGGCGTCACAAAGGATATAATTTGGGTCGTACGATCGGGCAATAACATACTCGCCGAGGCTAAATCCAAGGGTTTTTTGTTCGGACACATCTTGAAAAGCCTTCTTAAAAAAGCATACACAAAGGCAGATCATATTATTACGCTAAGCAATGGGGCCAAATCTCAAATCCTATCTAGATATTCGATAAAAGAATCGAAGGTATCGGTGATTGCCAATCCTGTAGATATAGATGAAATCACATCCCTGAGTAGAGCATCTAAAAAATATCCCTATAGGTATCTTTTAGGAGTTGGGAGATTAGCACCGCAAAAGAATTTCAAATTATTGTTAGAGGCCTTTCATCAAAGCATGGCGCCAAGTAAAGGTATTCACTTAGTCATATTAGGTGTGGGAAGTGAAAAGCGAAAACTAATGCAACGGGCTAGAGCCTTAGGTCTAGAATCATTGGTTCATTTTGAAGGTTTTCAGGAGAATCCATATAGCTACATGAAAAATGCCGAAGTATTTATCCTGAGTTCTAGCTGGGAAGGTTTTGGTCATGTACTTGTGGAGGCTATGGCATGCGAGTGTCCGGTTATATCAACGGATTGTGATTTTGGACCAAATGAAATCTTGGATAGGGGTAGCTTCGGAAAGCTAGTTGCCGTGAATGATATGAACCTGATGTCCGAAGAAATAAATACGGTCATTACCTTAGAAGAGAAAAAACGAAACGAAGTCATTCAAAAGTCTAAAAATCGTGCACAGGACTTTTCAATCGAAAAAATTGTGCGAGCGTATGAGCATCTTTTTTCAACATTAAGCGGTACTAAATGAAGAAACTACGAGTCATTACATTCTCGGATAAAGACTTGGGCTCTGAAAACAAACTGCTGCAGAGTTGCAGGGAGAATGACCTCGAGTTAATCGTACTCACCTACCAGAAGCAATGGGCGTCAAATGCAATTAAAATAAAGCTCCTTTTTGATTACTTAAAGACGGTGGAAGCTGAACAATTGCTCCTAATTACAGATGCTTTTGATGTTCTCATTAATGCCTCTGAGGACGATATTATTAAAGCTTTCTCAACATTTGAAAAAGATATCGTTTTTGGAGCTGAAGCTAATTTCTATTTTCGAAATCATCGAATTAAAAAGAATTATCAAGCAAAGTATCCGGAATCGGAAACTATCTATAAGTATCTGAATTCAGGAACCTTTATGGGAAAAGCAGTACATCTACAAATACTGTTAGATGATATCATTAGCAAAAACCAAATAGATATTTCTAGGGATGCCAATCTGCATAGCTTTGTTTCTGATCAATATCTCTATTCAAAACACTTTGTAGAGCATTTCCAATCTTCTGAAAAGCGGTATTCGATAGGATTAGATCAATTTCATTTTCTGTTTGAAGTTACTGGTGGACGATCTAGAGTCATGAAACTTCCCTACATAACAAAGGTACATGCCTATAATGCTTACAAACTGGAGAGAGCGGTTTTGAAGTTTTTCGGGTTGAATCAGTTTCAAAATAAACTTACTGATATCAATTTTGACCAGGTAAAGCAACAGTTCAAGAATACGGTTACGGGAACAAATCCTTTGGTTATTCATGCCCCTGGGACGCAGCAATACTTTAGTGAAATATTAGATGCAGTTAAAAATGGAGAAAAGCTACGAATGAAAAATAAAGGGCCCATAGCCAAAAGTTCGGTCGTCATAATTAGTGCCGTCTGTTATTTGATTTCGTTATATGTGCCATTCAAATTAACCATCTAAGATTTATTCATTAGTCTTGTATTCTAGATAAGTAAATCCAGCCATTTTATAGATGAATCCAGCTGCTTTGGCTACCTGTAAAAATAGCTTTAACGAAATACCTTTGCTGAAGGGGAGGCTTAATATGGAAAGAAGGGCAAATAAAAACAGGTACAGGATATACATCAAGATTGAGTTGAAGATGGAATAATAAGCCCCAAGTTGTTTCTTCATTTCGAAGTCGGTCACGCCCATCCTAAATGAGCGCTGGATAATCCATCCAACATACACTCTATTTTTTGATAATACTTCTTTTACTCTGGCTTCATCAACCCAAACAATCTTGGCTCCCTTTAGATAGGCTTGATAAAAGAAATAACTATCCGAGGAACCCATGAAATTAAATACGGGATTAAAGCGAAGGTTGTGTTGATTTATGAATTTGAGGTCAAATAACACATTTCTGGTTCCTGCAGATGTTCTTATTTGACCGGTTGCATGACTCTTGAGTTGGAGTACATTCGATTTGATTAACCAGTTTGGAGTATCCTCAGGTAAGACCCTTTCTGTGGTGCCCTGAACCACCTGGGCTTCATATCGAATCAAAGCGTTATAGAGCTCTTTTATCCAATCATTAGTGGCTAATTCGTCATCGTCTATAAAAGCCAAGTGGGTAGCGCCTATACGAGAAGCTTCTGTTAAGGCACGATTTCTCATGTGTACAATTCCAATTTCTTCCTCATGTATGTATAAAAGATCCTGGCTTGATATCTGATTAAATTCACGTACAATTTGTTCAGCAGTTCTTTCTCTATTATTATCTATGACAATAAATGATATATCTGTATCATTGGGCACTTCAAGTCTGATAAGTGATCGAAGGGTATTGGAAAGCGAATCAGGTCGATTATGTGTACCAATACAAACGGCAATATGAGCTTGGTGAGAATTTTTCATCTTTACTTTAACTCAATATAATCACTCCATGGTTACTGTTTTATTATTGAATTATAAGAGAGTTGAAAACATACCAATTATCATTGACGCGCTCAAAAATCAAACGGTAGAGTGTAAAATTTTTCTTTGGAATAATGCCGAAGAAGAGTTTAAGGATCCAAGATTAGATTTGGTCGTTCATTCATCCAAAAATCTTAAGTGTTGGGCAAGATGGAGCATGGCATCGTATGCCGACACTCCTTATGTGATGTCACATGACGATGATATGGTACTCAGTTCTCCCGAGAGCCTTCAACATTTAATTGATACTTTAGAAAACAATTATGTGCCGGGTCGAGCCATTGGGTTTAATGGTGTGAACCTAGGAAATGATTTATCTTACTACCCATCAGACCGCCAAAAAAGCATCCGTAAGATTGGAATTACGGTAGGAGCAAAGCACCACAAATTCCCTAAAAAAAATACCCGGGTAGATATATTAAAAGGCCGCTTGATATTTTTCAAAACCGCAGACCTTGAGCGCATACCTATGCACATTGAACCAGAGGAAGATATCGATGATATTTTTATAAGTAGTTATCTTGCACAAAGAAACAGAAAACATCATATCGTAACTTCAGCGCTTAATAATAAAGTCGAGGAGTTATCAGGTGGATCAGAAGCAATGGCTCTTTCACAACAATCGAATTGGGAGAATTACCGTACTCAGGCTGCAAAGAAATATTTTAAAAATAGTTGATCTAATCTAATGGTTCGTATTTTTCTCCTTATAATTTCGATACAATGCATGTGGCTTGCACAGGTCAAAGCGCAATATTCTATTACCCCAGAGTCACAAGAGTACGATTATGTTAGGTTGTTGGCATTAAAAAATGCCGATATGATTCAGCCCTTGAGCTTTTTCCCTAGTGTTGGTTTGGATTATGAATTAGGAGAATTGGGTTGGGATATTTGGGGGCTTAGTAAAGAACCAAGTCGTTTTTCCATCATCAGTCCTCGAGTTGGATTTATACACAACTCGAAGCTAAATAGAAGCAACAATAACGGGCCGATATGGACCGGGAAAGGCATGAATTTGTATACCTCTTTTGGTGTTCAAGGGAGGTTTATTTTAGGCAGAGAGAGTACCATTACTTATTCCATTCAACCGATGCTTTATTATGCTGAAAACCGAGATTTCACCATCCCAGCCCATAACTTAAATAAAAGTGATTATTCATACCCTTACGCTTGGTCCTTAGATTGGGTGCAGAGATTTGGGAATCGTTCGTTTACGGACTTTCACCTCGGTCAATCAGAAATCAAGCTATCGCATAAATTTTTAGCCCTAGCTCTATCTACACAAAACATGACGTGGGGTCCGGGCTATCAGAATCAGATATTAATGAGTAGAAACGCGGG
>RFPJ01000066.1 GCA_009926145.1 Bacteroidota bacterium | reverse complement strand
TTGAATCGAACGTTAGAAAAAACTGCCGCATTTATGTTTGTATTTGGTACACTGTTTATCGCAGGATTACTAATCTAAATGAAAGTAAGCTAACCCAAGGCAAAAGTTCACAGTTCATCTATGAATTTATATCGGTATAACAGTCCTTATCATTCACAGTTTCTGCAGGCAAAAGGCTCAATGGGAAGAATGCGTTCTGGATATATATTGGAGTGGAGAGGACCATCATTTACAGCAGTAGGTGAATGTGCACCACTAGAGGGTTTTTCAAAAGAAAACCTATTGGATGGCCTCCATGAGTACAAAAAAAATGAATCCAAGCTGCGAAATATCTTAGAAAAGATTCAAAATCAATTCCCTAAACCTAGCCTTCCTACACTTGACGAAATAAACATTTGGGAGAAGGAATTAACGGGTTTGTTCAATCAGAATTATCCTTCATTAAGCTTTGGTTTAAGTACGGTTTTATATGACTGGCTAAGCCAAGTTTATCAAATACCCTTGCACAAACTTTTTATGAAATTGGGGGATCAGAACTTAGCTCTAATTAATTATCCCGCCCATGAAGCCACGGTTCCGGTAAATGCTTTACTACCCATCCTTGAAATAGATGAGTGCTTATTAAAAATCAAAGAAATAGTAACGGAAGGATTTACAGCGGTAAAACTCAAGGTTTCGAGTGATCACGAAGACACTCTTAATGTACTCAGCCGTATAAAGAGTATTGCTCCAAAGATTAGGTTACGACTAGATGCAAATGCACAATGGTCTTCTGCTACCTTTCTTCCATGGGCTCATCAGTATGCCAAATTAGATCTGGATTATATTGAACAACCCTTTCCCGAAGGCACCTTCGAGGCAGAGGTACAAAGTTGCCATCAAGCGGAGATACCATTACCTGACTTTGCAGCGGATGAAAGCTGTGCGGTTGTATCCGATTTTTATCACTTACTAAATACCACTACTATACCTTATTACGTACTGAAACCCACCCTCATTGGTGGCATCAGTGATATTATGCAAATGATACTGGATGCCAATACAAAGGGTGCGACTTGTATCTTAAGTAGTTCATTTGATGGAATTGTTTCCAGAAAAGTGATTGCAAGCTTAGCATGGTTCAGTAATTTTGTGAAAAAGAATCGATTGGCTCATGGCTTAGACACTGGTAAATGGCTAGTTGAAAATTATGGAAGTCCAGAGTTTTTACTTATTCCCGAAATACAGAAGGGTGCCTATTCTCTTGAGCAAATCAAATTTGAAAAAGTCTTACCAGAGGACTCAATCTTGAGTAATAGCTCACAAGAACAGCAATCTTTACACCAACTGATAAGCGTTCATCAGCTTGAACCAATTAGCATAGATACCCTATGACATCATCTGAAATCCGTTTTCTATTCAGTTCTAATCAAGCTTTTGTGGACTCCCCTTCAACTGGTAGAACCTACTCATATGCTCAGTTATGGACATATAAGGAACACTTAACACATAGAATCCAAGAGTTAGATATTACTTCAGAGCAGGTAATTTTGATTCAGAGTAATCGAACCGATGAACTGTGCCTTACCATAGCAGCACTTTTTTTATGTGAACAAGCTTTTTGCGTGGTCGATACCTATCACAATGAGAATGATCTAAGACAACTAGCGAAAAAACATCAGTTTGATAAAATTTGGGATGAACCATTTATTTCTAACGAAATAACCAAATCTTCTGCTCTCACGTCCAAGCCAAACATGGAGACCATCTCCATTAGTTTACACCCAAAATATGGGGTTTTCGGCTATCTTTTTACCTCTGGAAGTACAGGAGAGGCTAGTTTAATACCACTCCGATACGCTCAGCTAGTGGCTGCAACCAAAAATTCTGAAAATTTCATCTCATTAACTCCTAATCAGTCCTGGGGAATTCCACTAAGTTTTCATCATATTGGAGCTTTAAGTGTTTTACTTAAGTGCATGCTTTGGGGTAGCGCCGTCTCACTTAGTTCTGGATCTGATTACAAACTTTGGAATCGCTGGTTATCTGGGGATAGTAATTGCATAATCATTTCTTTGGTGCCCACTCAACTTCACCATTGGCTTGCCCATAATAAACGTAATGCCATTTCAGTGAGACCTACCAAAGATTTTGGCTACATTTTACTCGGAGGTGGCCCTTCCAATGCTTTGGATATACAGGAAGCAATTCAAATGAAATGGCCAATTATGCTAAGCTATGGAATGACGGAGACCTTTGCTCATGTAACTCACGTTGGTGTAGATGAATTAAACTCGATGGAAAAATTTAATGTTTCTACTCCCCTTCCTGTTGGACGTTTAGATGATAGACTCTCCTTAGAATTGCGCTCCGACGGTCAGGAGACTACTGTCTGGTTAAAAGGAGACCAAATTGTACGCCCTGATGCGCGAACTGCTCCACTAAGTGATCGATTTGATCAAGAGGGTTGGTTCTGCACAGGTGATATTGGCGAACTAAATAAACACGGGAACTTAGTGATTCATGCCAGACGCAGCGATCGCATTGTAAGTGGTGGGGAGAACGTAGCCCCGAAACGAGTCGAAGATGTACTACTAAAAAACCCTAGCGTTAAAGATGTTCATATTATGGGTAAGAATGACCCCGTTTGGGGACAAAGAGTAGTTGCCATTATACAATTGCATCAAGAAAAAGGGTGTCAACCGACCACTGCCACAAAACAAGTGATTCAATCACTAAAAGATTATTGCAAAAGAGAATTACCTACTTCTCATGTACCTAAGGAAATCCACATCATTTCAACTATACCAAGAACTGGGCTAGGTAAAATACGATGGGTAGAACTCCAAAATATCTTAAACAAAGCTTAGCCTAAACCAACTCGCTCAAAAATTTTGTCTACTTGATGGGTATGATGATTAAGATCAAACAGCTCGTCAATTTCATCCGTACTCAGATGACCTCGGATAAAACTATCTTGCTCTACAAGTGGTTTGAAGGGTATTTGATTTTCCCAAGACTGCATAGCCAAAGGTTGGACCGAATCATAGGCATCCTCTCGTACTACACCTTTGTCGATTAGTTTATTTAAAACACGTTGTGAAAATACCAATCCATGTGTTTTCCAAATATTAGCTTCCATATTGTCTTTAAAAACAACGAGCTGATCAACAATACGGGTAAATCGATGTATCATATAATCCAATAACATCGTGGCATCGGGAAGGATAATTCGTTCGGCGGATGAATGAGATATATCCCGCTCATGCCATAAGGGAATGTTCTCAAACGCAGTGACCATATAGCCCCTTAATACTCTTGCGCAACCCGTGATGTTCTCAGAACTAATAGGATTGCGTTTATGAGGCATAGAAGAAGATCCCTTCTGTCCCTTACGAAAAGCTTCTTCCACCTCCCTAACCTCACTTCTTTGTAAATGTCTAATCTCGACAGCCATTTTTTCCATACTAGATCCTATTAATGCAAGAGTAGATAGGTAATAGGCGTGACGATCTCGTTGCAAGGTTTGAGTAGAAATTGGGGCCGGTGTAAGACCTAACTTTTCACAGGTATAGGATTCTACTTCAGGCGGAATATTTGCAAACGTTCCAACCGAACCAGAAAGCTTGCCAAATTCTACACCCTTAGCTGCATCTTGAAAACGTTCTAGATTTCGATTCATCTCGGCATACCATAAAGCGCATTTAAGACCAAAGGTTGTAGGTTCGGCATGAATTCCATGCGTACGTCCCATCATCACGGTGTATTTATGCTCTTTGGCTTTTTTTGAAAGTACCTCTATAAAGACTTTCAGTCCACTTAAAATGAGTTCATTAGCTTTTTTTAAACGCACACCCCATGCCGTATCAACCACATCTGTTGAGGTTAAGCCATAGTGTATCCATTTTTTTTCTTCCCCAAGTGATTCTGAAACCGCTCGTGTAAAAGCTACGACATCATGCCTTGTTTGCTCCTCAATTTCTTTAATTCTATCCAATGAGAAGGTTGCCTTTTTATAGAGTGTATCTACATCCTCTGATGGTATAACACCCATTTTAGACCAAGCCCAGCAAGCGGCAAGCTCCACCTCTAACCATGCTTCAAATTGAGACTGCTCTGTCCATATAGCAATCATTTCTTCTCTGGAGTACCGTTCTATCATAATCGTTAGTCTAGTGAGTTGAGTAAAAGATGGTATAAGATAAGGTTTAAACCATTGTAATGGAGCATAGAAAAAAATCAAGTCATGAATTGTAATATTTAAGGTAAAAAAGCGCTTACATATAAATAATCTAGATAATTACGGTGTAAAAATTAATTTTTTTATTTGTTTTTACTTTTTAGCTAATTAAATTTAAAGTGTAAACACTCACTAACTCATTTATTCATGAAAACAAAGCTAACACTAGCTCTATTTTTATTGGGCGGTATTACACCGCTCTTCGCTCAAGAACTTACAGCTGATGTGGTACAAGACAACTTAAACTACGTCTGGACCATCATTGCGGCATGCTTGGTATTTTTTATGCAGGCTGGTTTTGCACTGGTTGAAACTGGATTTACCAGAGCAAAAAATGCCATTAATATCATTATGAAGAACGTAATGGACGTTTCAGCTGGTAGCCTTGCCTTCTTCCTTGTAGGATTTGGACTCATGTTTGGCACATCGGCAGGTGGCTGGATTGGTACCGATGGTTTTCTACTTGGTGAAATAGGAGATTATTCCGTCGAGTGGTCCTATACCTTCTTCTTTTTCCAAGCAGTATTTGCAGCTACTGCGGCTACAATAGTATCAGGTGCTGTTGCTGAGAGAACGGCCTTTAATTCCTACCTCATATTTTCCGTAATTATTACGGCTTTTATCTATCCCGTTTTCGGGTCTTGGGCTTGGGGTAGTCTGTTTAATGGCGACGGTTGGTTAGAAGGACTTGGATTTATCGATTTTGCTGGCTCTACGGTGGTACACTCCGTGGGTGGATGGGCCGCTCTTGCAGGAGCATTGGTTGTTGGTCCTAGAACAGGTAAATATATCGATGGTAAACCACAGCTAATTAAAGGACATAGTTTGCCTTTGGCCGCCTTAGGGGTGTTTATATTATGGTTGGGCTGGTTTGGTTTCAACGCTGGGTCAACAACCACTGGCGACACTTCAATAGCCCTAATTGCTCTAAATACATTTCTTGCCGCTGGAGCAGGTGCTACCGCTGCGATGCTAACTTCTTGGTTGACCAACGGTAAACCCGACGGCGCCGTGACTCTAAATGGAGTCTTAGCAGGATTGGTCGGTATAACAGCTGGTTGTGCCAACCTAAGCCCTGGTTTTGCCCTTCTATCAGGTGCCATAGCTGGAATTTTGGTTCACTTCTCTATGAAATTTCTTGAAAAGAAAGTAGATGATGCCGTTGGTGCTGTTTCCGTTCATGGGGTATGTGGTGCTTGGGGAACACTAGCTGCTGGTCTTTTTGACATGGGTGGATTTTCTCTATCAGTGGTTGGAGTCCAACTTATTGGGATTGCAGCAGCCTTCTTATGGACATTTCCTGTTTCCTATCTACTATTTAAACTCATTAATGCCGTATTACCACTACGAGTAGATGAGAAGTTAGAAGAAGTAGGTTTGGATATACATGAACATGATGCTGAAGCCTACCCAGAGTTCCAAGCATCAGCTGGAATTGGTTAATAAACAGATTGGAACCCAGAGACTCACACTAATTAAACTCTGGGTTCTCACTTCCCTTTTAAGACGAACAAACTATAAATCACTCACTACAAAAAATCATGAAATCAACTACATCTAAAATTACTCAAACACTCTCTATACTCGCTTTAATACTAGGCTTAACCTTTTCAGCAAATAAAACAGCTTTAGCCCAAGTCGAAGTAGGTACTGGTGTAGACTTAGTAAGCACCTATGTTTGGAGAGGCGTCGCCTATTCAGGTCCTTCTTGGCAACCATATGTAGAAGCGAGTGCAGGTTCATTCAGCATTGGCGCCTGGGGCTCTCAAGGTTATGATGGATTCCAGGAAATGGACCTTTACGCATCGTACAGTATTGGCGATTTAAGCGTCGGTTTTACCGATTATTACTATCCGGGCTCTGACTATTTATCCGGGGACAGCCACGCCTTCGAAATCAATGTGGGATATGGAATCGGTAGCATTTCAATTGCAGCAAATTATATTTTAAATGAAGCCGCAGATGCCGGATCGGCAGGTGGCGACATGTATTTTGAACTCGGCTACTCGGGCTCAGCAGCAGATCTGTTCATCGGAGCTGGAGATGGGTGGCATTCTAGCACCGGTGATTTTGGCTTGGTCAACATTGGCATTACCAAATCAAAAGAAATCAAAATTACCGAGCACTTTAGCCTTCCTGTAAGCGGGGCCGTTATCTTCAATCCAGACTCTGAACAATTATATATCTTAGCTGGAATATCACTCTAAATACTCACTTACTGCTCCAATAGTTGAATTATGCTATGTAGTTAGAACACATACTATGTTATATCGACTGACTAAATCAAAGGCAAGGGGTTTGAGTACTCCTTGCCTTTTTTAACGTTCAGTAGAACGTAGAAAACTAAACCAATTGAACCTCAGCTTCTAACTTGAGATGGAATTTTTGAAATACCTTCAAGCGAATATCTTCAATAAACGCTTGAACATCGCTAGAACTTCCTCCACCATGGTGAACCACTACTAGAGCCTGATGTTCATAAGTACCCATTACCCCATTCCTGTAACCTTTCCCTACTGCCTGATCAATTAGCCAGCCTGCGGCTAGCTTGAACAAGCCATTACCTAATGGGTATGCCTTAATTTCTGGATTCACTTTTTTTAGGCTTTCAAATGTTTCAGCTCGAACGATCGGATTTTTAAAAAAGCTACCACAATTACCTAGTACATTAGGATCTGGCAACCGTGACTTACGAACGGCTACAACAGCATCAAAAACTTCTTTTTGAGTTGGATTAATGATACCTTTTTCTTCTAAATAAGCCTTTAAAGATTCGTATTCTGCTTTAATCTCTCCCTTTTTTTGTAATTCAAACTCAACGGCTAGAATAATTACCTTATCTCTAAGATGTTGTTTAAAGATACTGTCTCTGTAGCCAAATAAGCACTCTTCTTTTGATATCCATTGAGTGGTCAAACTTTGCTTATCAAGATACTGAACCCTTAAAATCGCATCTTTTACCTCCACTCCATAAGCCCCTATATTTTGAATAGGAGCTGCACCGACCAAACCTGGTATTAACGCGAGATTTTCTAAGCCATACCACTGGTTTTCAACCGTCCATGAAACCAAGGAATGCCAACCTTCACCAGCACCAACTCGGAGTTGTATCCTATCATTCTTCAGTTGGTCAATTTGCCTTCCCATAATACGATTGGCTATAACCAACCCATCTAGTTGCTCTGGCATCACAACATTAGATCCCCCTCCTAAAATAAAA
>RFPJ01000065.1 GCA_009926145.1 Bacteroidota bacterium | reverse complement strand
AGGTTTTTGGTGCTGAAGTCGTCTATGCACCTAGCTTAATGCATGGAAAAACGTCTATGGTTAAACACTTCGGAAGTGAGTTGTTTCATGAGGTTTCTGACGAATTTGTGGCTACACGTTACCACTCCCTGGTCATTGGTCCTGATACCATTCCTGATGTACTTGAGATCACGGCCATGACCGAAGATGAAACGGGTACCATTGTGATGGGTGTTAGGCATAAGGATTACCCTATTGAAGGCATACAATTTCATCCCGAAAGTATATTGACGGTTGAAGGCCCTAAGATGATTCAGAACTGGTTGTCAAAATAGTAAGTAATGAGTGATATGGTTTTTAAAGAACTACTCCAAAAAGTATCTAATTCATTCGATTTAAGTTCGGAAGAAGCGGCTTTCATGCTGGAATCCATTATGCAAGGCGAGGTTAGCTCAGAAGAAGTGGCTTCCTTTTTAACCGGTATGAAAATGAAAGGAGAGACTATCGATGAACTTTCTGCTTTTGTTCGTGTGATGCGATCTAAGGTGAATCCTGTACATGTCGACACCACTCATACGGTAGATATCGTGGGTACGGGAGGGGATAAATCAGGAACTTTTAACATCTCCACCGTTAGTGCATTTGTAACCGCTGCAACCGGTGTACCGGTGATAAAACACGGAAATAGAAGCGCTAGTAGCCAATGTGGAAGTGCCGATGTACTTGAACGATTAGGAGCTACCATTGAATTGCATCCTGATCAAGTAGCAGAGGTTTTTAATAAAACGGGAATCGCATTCATGTATGCTCCTATGTTTCATCCGGCAATGAAATATGTGATGCCGGCACGAAAGGCCATAGGTTTTAGAACGTTCTTTAACATTTTAGGTCCGCTTTGTAACCCTGCGGATGTTTCGAATTATGTGATAGGGGCCTACAACAGAAAAGTCTCCCATCAGATGGCCCAAATACTGGCACAATTGGATACTCATTTTGCCTACACCTTTAGTGCTGAGGATGGCTTAGATGAAATTAGTTTAAGCAACACCAGTTATTTCTATCAGGTACAAGGTACCAACTGTTCAGAGGAAAGTAGTTTTTCTCCGGAAGAGCTGGGGTTTAACCGCGTTCAACCCGAAGAATTATTGGGCGGGAGTCCAGAGAAAAATGCGGAGATTTTCACTCAAATATTAGCTGGTGAAGGAACCCAAGCACAAACGGATATAGTCGTTTTAAATGCGGCTTTTGCTATCCATGCATCTGGCAAAGTTGATAGCCTAAAGGAAGCTAAAATGATGGCTCAAAATGCTATTTCTGAAGGTTATGCTAAAGGATTACTGGTCGACTTTATATCGGCCACTAAAACGTAGAGATCATGAGTATACTAGACAAAATTGTTGAACAAACCCGTGTAGATCTTCGAAAAAGAAAGCATGAACGATCACTTAGCAGTCTAGAACAAAGTTGGGGCTTCGAACGCACACATAGATCTTTTAAAACGGCTTTAGCGGCAGAGGGGGTGCAGTTTATTACCGAAGTGAAAAAGGCGTCTCCGTCTAAAGGAGTGATTCGAGAAAATTTCAATCCTTTAGAAATTGCACAGATCTACCAGGAATACGGGGCGGCGGCTCTTTCGGTACTCACCGATGAGCCCTTTTTTCAGGGTCATTTACGTTATATGGAATCTATATCGCAAAAGGTTTCCATTCCAGTATTGCGAAAAGATTTTATTGTCGACCCTTATCAAATAGTTGAAGCGAAGGCTTATGGAGCAGACGCTATATTACTTATTGTCCGCATACTAACCGATACACAACTTAATGAGTTGTTGGATGCCGCTTATGAGCTGAAGGTGGACGTTTTAGTTGAATGCTATGACTCTGAAGAACAAGATCGATTAGATTTTGATAAAATTTCAATTTTAGGAGTTAATAATAGAGATTTAGAACGATTTGAAGTGGATGTTCATCGTGGTGTCGCCCAATTACAACAAGCACCTGATGGAATTATACGTGTTTCGGAAAGCGGCATTTCTACACCAAACGATATTGCATTTCTACACGAGGAACATATTGATGCGGTTTTAATCGGTGAGCATCTTATGAGACAACAAGACATCGCGGCCGCCCTAACCGAACTTACATCCACAGCCATCAGATTGGCTGAGCAAACACAAATCAGAGACCTCTAAATGGCACATCATCAATTAAAAGTTTGTGGTATTACAAATCTTGCAGATGCCCGATTTGCAGCAGGTGCTGGGGTGCATTTTCTGGGTTTTATATTTGTGGAACAGTCGCCAAGATATATAGAACCGAGCATGGTAGGCGCAATTGTAGAATGGGTAGAAGGACCAAAAAAAGTGGGTGTTTTTCAAAATCATGACCTTCTATATGTGACTGAAACCGCAAAAATGGTTGGATTGGACATGATTCAGTTACATGGACAAGAGGATCCAGCCTATTGTGCAACCATACAATCACAGCTACCCGTTATTAAGGTTTTCTCCATCTCGGAACATACAACCGCAAGTGATTTACAAGCTGGTTTAGATATGTATAATGATTCCGTTGACTACTTCCTTTTCGATACCAAAGTGGGCGGACAAGAAGGAGGCACAGGAATAACCTTTAATTGGGATTTGTTATCGTCTTTAAGCATTAAAAAACCGTATTTTTTGTCGGGTGGTTTATCTGTAGACACTATTGAAGATGCAATTCGTGCAACACGTCATCAACCACCGTTGGCCTTTGATGTTTCCAGTAAAATAGAAGAAAGTGTAGGCATCAAAGATTTTGATAAATTATCTTCTTTAATAGATAAACTAGAATTTACCTTTTAATCACTACAGACCTTAATCTATCTATTCATCATGCCCGAAGTAACCATAGAGACTTACCAACAACCCAACGCCAAAGGTTATTTTGGTAGTTATGGGGGGAAATTTGTGCCAGAGACTCTTATCCCTGCCTTAGTTGAACTAGAAGCCGCATACAAAGAAGCGGAATTAGATGCTTCATTTCAACATGAATATCTACGCTTGTTACATGAATATGTAGGAAGACCGACCGAACTTAGCTATGCCAATCGATTGACAGAGCACTATGGGAAGGCCAAAATCTATTTGAAAAGAGAAGATTTATGTCATACAGGAGCCCATAAGATCAATAATGCTATAGGGCAAATACTACTGGCTCAGCGTATGGGTAAAAAACGAATTATTGCCGAAACAGGGGCTGGTCAACATGGAGTTGCTACAGCAACTGCCTGTGCTAAATTCGGTATCGAATGTGTGGTTTATATGGGAGCTGAGGATATGGTTCGCCAAAAGCTTAATGTGGATCGCATGCGTTTAATGGGGGCAGAAGTGCGGTCTGTGGAAAGTGGTTCTAAAACACTAAAAGATGCCACCAATGAAGCCATTAGAGACTGGGTTACCAATGTAGAGGATACTTTTTATATCATAGGCTCTGTTGTAGGGCCACATCCCTATCCAATGATGGTTCGAAATTTCCATCGCATTATCGGGGATGAAACTAAAAAACAATTATTCGAACTTGAACAGCGCTTACCAGATTATGTGGTGGCTTGTGTTGGTGGTGGATCTAATGCTATGGGGATCTTTTATCCGTTTATAAATGATCCCGTGACCATCATAGGAGTAGAAGCGGGAGGACTTGGTGTAGATACCAATCAAACAGCGGCAACTCTTACCAAGGGTAAACCTGGTGTTTTGCATGGCTCTATGAGTTATTTATTGCATGACGAAGAGGGTCAAATAGAATTGGCACATTCTATAAGTGCAGGATTAGATTACCCTGGCATAGGCCCAGAACATGCTCATTTATTTGATACTAAAAGAGTAAGCTATCATGCGGTAACCGATGCTCAAGCGCTAGAGGGTGTACGTTTACTTTCACGATTAGAAGGCATTATACCCGCACTTGAAACTGCTCATGCATTTGCTTGGCTAGAAGAACTCATGCCTACGACCAAAAAAGATGAGATTGTTGTTGTCAATTGTTCTGGTCGAGGAGATAAAGACATGACCACTATTTCCGCGTACATTTAGACACCATGATGAATAGAATTCAACAAACATTTGCAAAAACCGAGGATCATAAATGCATGAGTCTGTTTATTACTGCCGGTTTTCCTACCATCGAGGATACTGTAGAGTTAGTACTAGGTTTCGAGAAAAATGGCGCTGATATCATTGAATTAGGGATACCCTTTAGTGATCCTTTAGCAGATGGTCCTACTATTCAATACTCATCGAATCTAGCCATTTCAAATGGTATCACTATGAACAAAATCTTTGACATGGTGAAGCAGATTCGATCTCAGTCAGAAATACCCTTGGTTCTCATGGGATATATAAACCCTATGCTAAGATATGGCTTAACTTCTTTTTTCGAAAAAGCTCAAGAAGTTGGAGTGGATGGCCTGATAGTTCCCGATTTACCTTTGGATGAAGGACATATGATTCATGATCTAGCCACTACTCATGGTATCAATATCATCAATCTGATTGCTCCAAATACCACCAATGAACGTATGCAACTTGCCGATCAACAATCTAGTGGCTTTGTATACTGTGTTTCAGTCACTGGAGTAACGGGAGCTAGAGATGGTAGTGAAGTTCAAAAATCGGTAGATCAATTCATTGAACGTTCTAAAGAACATATCACAAATAATCCAATCATGGTTGGATTTGGGATTAAATCCTATGAGGATGCCTGTAACATTTCCAAAAATGTTGAGGGATATATTGTAGGAAGCGCACTCATAGAAAACATCAAAGAGCATTTTCCAAAGCCAGAATGGAAATCTGAAATTTTTGATTTTGTCCATAGACTTAAGTTTGGTTATTCTAGAGGGGGTACTAGAAGACTAACCAAAGGAAGTATTTCATTAAAAACGGATATATGACTTTTCTAAACGATTTTAGTTCTCGAATTTTATTACTTGTTTTAACAAGCGCATTATATGCTTGTAATGGAGATTTTAGAGAGAGAGCCAAAGGTGATGCTCGTGAATTTGTGGTTGTAATGGACTCAACTGAATGGGAGAGTGCAACCGCGGATGCCATCCGTGAGACCTTTGGAAAGTGGGTTTTTACCTTACCTAATCCAGAGCCTAATTACGATCTTACGTTTATGCAAATCCGATCTAGATCTCAACTAGAACGGATTATGGGGTATAAAAATATCATTTTTGCTTCAAGTATTAACGACTCCAACAATGTTGCTGCTCAGATTAGGGCATTTTTAGATGAAGGAACAGAACAACGGGTTAGAGATGGTGAAAGTTTTGCTTTTCCATTAATTGATCAATGGTATAAAGATCAATACGCACTCATTCTAAGTTCGTCGAGTGATTCGGCACTTGCTCAAAAAATTCGAAATACAGAGGAGGCATTACTATCTAGTGCTCTAGAGAAAGAATTACTGAGATGGAATTGGTTCGTCTATGAAAAAAAGGAACAAACGCAATACTCCGATACCTTATGGAACGACCATGGATTTATGGTGCGTTTTCAACATGACTACATTAAGCGAATCGACACCACTAACTTTGTAAGCTACCGTCGATTTCTACCGGATAATGATCGCTGGATGTGGGTATGGTGGAAAGATTCCGTGAATGACATCAGTTTTTTGGATAACGATTGGATCAATCAAAAACGAGACTCACTCAATCAAAGGTTTATAAAAGGACGAACGGATTCGATGTTTGTGACGACAGAGTATCGGCGTCCCGTTGAAACTTTAAGCTTTCAAAAGGGTAGACTTTTATCGTATGAGACGCTTGGAACTTGGCAAATGATAAATGGTGCAATGGGTGGTCCATTCGTGAATTTCACGTATTATGATCCTCAAACCAATCGACTATTCATGGTCGAATATTCACAATTTGCACCTTCGGTGACTAAAAAGTTACGATTTGTACGTCAATTTAGAGCTATGGGAAGAACCTTTGAATCTGATTCGACTTGGGTATCTATGCCCTAATTAAATGTCTATTCATTTATTGCTTTAAGCTCGATATAGCTAGGGTATGATATAACACTATACCATTACTGACCGATATATTGAGTGAATGCTTTTCTCCAAATTGAGGAATAATCACCTGCTCATTGCATTGCGCAAGTATCTCTTCTTCTAATCCTTTAACCTCATTACCAAATACATAGGCAAGAGCACTCATGTTGCGGTGATTAGGTTGAAAAGAATTCAATGGTATTGCCGCTTTGGTCTGTTCTACACCAACCAAATAGGCTGATTTTTTTTGCAGAGCACGATAGCATTCTTCCCAATCAGCAAAAGATCGCCATCTTACATTATTCTCCGCACCTATAGCCGTCTTACTAATTTCTGTTGAGGGTGGGGAAGGAGTAAATCCTGATAAATAAATTTCTTGTATTCCAAAGGCATCCGCATTTCGGAATACAGACCCTACATTATAATTACTTCTAATATTGTGTAAGCATACAATAGTTTTTGCTAATAAATCCGGTGTTTTAGCACTCTGATGTCGATCAAAAAGTTCCCGCGTAGTGTACTTGAGCATTGAATTGATAAATAAGAGTCTGTTATTTTGTTCTATTTAACGCTTCCAATACAGCCTTATGAGCATTAATGATACCACCAGATTTTGAAAGGGATGAAAAGGGAACTTCTTGAATACTCTCATTCTGCCCAGGTATGGGAACCATCGTATCGAGCTTGTTTACAGACTTCATTACAACATCTCTAATTTCTAGGGGTGATAATTCAGGGAAATAGTTCATGAGTAAAGCAAAAACACCCGTCACAACAGGGGCAGCCATACTTGTACCGTTGCTTAATTCATAGGTTTGATTGGGCATAGTCGAATAGATATCTACACCTGGAGCAAATATATCGACACTGGATAGTCCATAATTACTGAAAGCAGCCGCCAATCCATCAGCGCCACTCCAACCTGATGCACCAACAGTAACAAAATGACTGGATGTTTCATCAGCTGATATGTTTGGATTTGGATAATTGGGCTCTACATCCACATTCTTTCCATCATTACCTGCGGCATGTATCAAAATTACATCGCGCTCTTGTGCATACATGATGGCTTCATCGACTAAGAATTTTTGAGGTGAATAGGCTTTACCAAAGCTCATATTAATTACTTTAGCTCCGTTGTCTACAGCATAACGAATAGCATTAGCAACATCCTTATCGTGTTCATCGCCATTAGGAACCGCTCGTATAATCATTAATTCAACATCCGCAATTCCATGTATTCCAATGGAATTATCACTATCGGCACCTACTATACCGGCAACATGTGTTCCATGGTCGTGATCAGGACCTTTTACATCTTCGTTTCCATACCATCGATTCTCCCAATCTTCATAATTATCACCAACAATGTATCTAGGATTAAACTCGATATTATAACCATAGTTTAATTGCGTGTTTAGCTGTTCTAAATATTCGTCTATTAAGGTTTCGGTAATCCCATTGTCTTGTAGCAGAGCAATAAAACCCAATGCTTCCTGCATGGCGATCCGTAGAATCAAGTCCCGAGAATTCTTCCAAACCTTTTCTATACAGTCGTGTTATCTCATAGGTGTCAAAATTAACATGAGATGAATCTGAACCAC
>RFPJ01000064.1 GCA_009926145.1 Bacteroidota bacterium | reverse complement strand
GTGCATCAAGCTCATTGGTAACGGCTTCTTCTATTAATATAATGATAGAAAACTCCGTACTCAGATTTTCTTTGTCTGTAACTGTTCCCGATAAGACTACTTCACCCACATAAAATGGAGAATAAATGAGCAATGTTGATGTAGAGTCCACTAATTCGACAAAGATCACAGGTGGATTTACGCTCAGTTCAAAGGACAAATCTGAAAAAGCATCCTCTGCGTCTTGAATAACACCGGCTAATGAGAAACTTAGCGTGTCATTTTGGTTAAAGCGAAGCGTATCCGGTAAACCAATCAATTGCGGTGGTGTATTACCAAAAGTAATAATTGAAGCGCGTATAGGATCGGTTTGTAAAGGTTCCTCGTTGAATTGATGCTCAGTTATCTGTATTTGACTAATTCGGGCTACTTTAGGCACTAATTGTACATAGAGTAACACCCCAGACTGATTTATTGGATTCGTTGCTGCCAATGAAAAATAAACTTCATTATCCTTTTCATTTACAGCATGAAAGGCTCCGCTTAAGGATTTGGTTATGGTTCCATCTAAACTTAGATCCAACAAACTGAATTGCAGTGAGTCAAAAGAAAGCTCAAAACCTATTCCATAAATATCATCAGCTTCATTAAGCTCTAAATGAACAGGATACCATAAGGTATCTAAAACATTTTGCGTGGTATCAGGTAAGACGAGTGTAGCCTGAGCATGTACCTTAGTTGGCATAATGCACAGCAGCAAAAACACTACCAATACTAAATATGATGAAGATGTTTTCACAAATAACCTCAAACTAAAAATTGCTGTTGTAATATACAGGAATGTATATCAAATACATTCCCATATATCGTTTGCTAGGTCAATTCTATTTGATTAAGGTCATTCGCTTGGTGATCACATTAGCACCTACTTGTAAGCGATACATATATACCCCACTTGAAAGGCTTCCAGCATTCCAAGTCGCTGTATAGGTACCCGCATCCTTACGCTCATTTACTAAAACCGCAACTTCCTGCCCCAACAAATTAAACACGCTCAATCGAACACTTGTGGCTTCGGGGAGTTGATATTCAATTTGTGTAGTAGGGTTAAACGGGTTTGGATAGTTTTGTGAAAGCATCATCGTCTTAGGTACATCGATTAACCCTAATTCATCTAATTCCATTGGAGCACTTTCATTAACATGGAATCGTGCGTTTAATTTCGATGTAGCACTACCCTCTCCATCTGAGGATAGCGACAAGGTAAAGCTACCTTCATCTATTGGTTCGACGCCAAATAGAGAAATGTGAACTTGATGCCCTCTCTTATTAACAAGTTGCTGCATGCCTTCAGGAATATTGGAAAGCCCATTAAAGCTGTATCCATCTGGAATCATGATATCCATTTCGGCTGAGTAAATAGCTTTCTCAGGTGAAGAAAATTCAACATCGATTCGTTGCAACCCGTCAATATTTTCTATAGGTGACCAATCTACATTGGCTAAAACGGGTTCCGCTCGCTTAAAGGCAAAACCACAAGCAAATTCATCCAGTAAACCTACTGAGTATTGAAGGATTTGAGAAGCGTCAAAAGCGGTGATATCTCCGTTAGCCGTTACATCGGCTGCAAGTGAGTCGTTTCCGACGAGTGGAAATTGTGGAGCAAGATACACCGAGTTTCGAAGAATAAAAGTAGCATCCAAAGCAGAAATGGTCTGATCATTGGTAACATCTCCACAGAGACGACTAGCTACAAAAAATGGAACCATAACATCGGGATGTGCCTCTTCATTGATGTTAATCTTACTCATTGTAATATCAAACTCACCGCCAGTGTTTCCACTAACCAATAAACCAAATAGAGGTCCATCCTGATCAAGGCCTTCGGCACTTGCGGCTGAAACAACCCATCTGCCTGGACTCACCTCATTTGACTGTACTAAGAAGCTATCAAATCCATAACCATCTTCGACCACCGGTTCTACCGATAACTCTTCAGGGTTGTATGAAATTTCAGCTTCAAAACCGAATAGTGTAGTATTAAGGTTTTCAATAGAAACATCAACTACAGTTGTATCCCCAACCAGTACACCCGCCATATCTGCAGTAAGCATACCGGCAAATTCCTGGGTAATATCACTAAACTCAATGGGGACTGGAACATAGAAAGTACCGATTGATAGATTTACTTGTTGGACCACTCCTTTGAAGCTAAATACTCCTTCTGGTGGAGTCATCCCATCCCAGGCCGAATTGGTGCCTCCATTCCCAGAGCGAATCCACATATAATTGGTAGCGCCAGTAGCGGGTTCAATAATTTCATATAAAAAACCACCTCTTAGTGTGTCTGCTTCCTCATTCATGGCTAATCCATTGATTTGAACCAGTTTATTTTCATAAAACTCGCCATCATTCACCAAATCAGACATACCTATTTGTTGCGCTGGTGTAGCATTACCGCTTGAAACAATTTCAAAAGCATGGGCCCAACCCAACATAGATCCTCCAGACCATGATGTATTGATGCCTGCCACTTTAATTTCATCACCAACCTCAATAGTACCATCCTTCGTGAGTTCATTAAATCCAAAAGCATATCCCCAAGGTTCAAATCCTGGCACGTAGGAATATATCATCATAGCGTCTGTGTCGTCTTCAATAAACACAGTATTATGTGAAATTTTTGTAACGATACCCTGCACAGTCACATGATGATTTCGTAGAGACGGATCTACATCTAGGTCAAGGTCTTCTATGGAAGTAACGCTGTGTGAATTAATATCTAAATCGATAGGTTCAATATCACTGAAATATGAGATGGGCGCTGTTACACCTGTAAGGTCTGAAATCGTAAGTAGTCGATCTTGAAAAAATCCTTCGGTAGCATCACTGAGTGGGTCCGGACTCTCGAATCTCCAATACCCTTGGTCCCACCCGTCTTCTATGTAGAGACGCATGAATTTATACCTAATCACCTCATCCTGTGACAGGTTTGCAAATTCAAAATCTACCGAATAGACGGAATCATTAACTGCGGTCATAGGTACACCAGCGCCGGTATTCCATCCATTTACTTTTTCACCCATAAGCATGACTTGATCAACCTCGGGGTCGAAATCACCAATTTTTATCATAGAAGCCATATTAACCGAAAAGGTAACCGGGGTAAAGGTTGTCTCGATTTGCTCGATTTTTACGTCATCGATCATAATGGTCCCCCCACTGTTCTCCGCAAAATTCATGAGTATTTCTAAATACATGTCCTCTGAATTTCTACCTTCTTCCACAAAATGAGTGAATTCATAATAGCCCCACTCTGTGCTTAGGGTTGCTTGTATTCCTGCTGCGCGTTGGTATCCAAAAGCTTCCCCTAAATTTATTCCACCATATACTCTCATCCCATCTACGCTACCTTTAGCATTAAAGGATATTTTTATGCTTTCGTTATCGGCAGGAGCAAACCATGGATTTTGAATTTGAATAAACCAATCAGTCACAAAGTCATTATGCTCCGAGATTACCACTTCAAGAGCATGTGAGGTCACATCTGTTCGTTCAACAATATTGTATTGCACGACCCCCATATCATCACCGAAATACCACTGCTCATTCCCCCCTAGATCTTCTTCAGGCTCAATATTTTCAAAACTACCCCCAACAATTAGATTGTCGCCGTTATTATGCGGTGGTAAAGGCATGCCGAATGGAGCAATATCAACCATCAAATCTTCGGTATATATCGGCCTGAGTTGATGTGGACTTAGTTCATTTGGATTGTAGTAACCAACAATTCCCAAGTAGTCGAATTGTCTAGGCAACATAGTCCAAGCTACTTCTGAATCCCCTGCATATCCGATATACATATCTATTAAGTCGCCCGTTGCAACTTCTTCTAAACGAATCCCAAAATTTTCTGGAGCAAAATGGTCTAGTGGTCCATCAGGGGCATGCACTTTCAAGTCTTTAATAAGTACTAATTCACTCTTATAGTCTTTAAAAGAGGTTACGAGTTCTTCCACGGTTAGTTCGACAGGAGCTGGCAATTCATTGCCACTAGAAAGAAGCGTTACATTTGCTACATCATTAATACTCAGGAGACCTTCAAAAAATTGCATGGTGCCCGTAAACTCAATATCGTCTCCAGGACCTAGGGTACCATTATCAATAGATTCCCAAAAATTCGAGTCCTCATTTCTAAATAACCGAATAGCCCAATCATCTTGTTGAACAAATACAAATCGACCTTTTGCACGCGTAATGACACCACTCATGGTTAAATTGGGAGTGCCCCCAGGAAACATTGTAGCGGTTGCAATGCTATTATCCAATACCTCGGGACCGAAATCATTAAAATAATGATTAACCGTTATTTCTTTTTTCCCGTTACTGTCGGAATCTGTTTCACTGCCCGTAAATGCATACTCACGGTTTGAAGTTGGCGTGTCAAATGCATATTCCCAAAACACATAACCGTCCGAATTGGTCAATATGAATTTATACTCAAGTTTAGACATGCTTGCATCGGTAGACACATCCAAAGTGGTGGTCCAACTCCCATCTGAGTTACTTGTCAAACTTGGGGCGTCGGTGGTAGCCCATCCAGTAAAATTCCCAGTGATGCGCGGGGTTTGATTAGATGCATTAAATAATCCCACCTCTTCCTGCACCGACAAGTCTACGGTAAAGGTAACTTCATAGGTATCTTGCGCGTAAAGATTAGTAACTGAAAAAAGTAAAAATAGAACAGATAGAATTATGTATTGTATGGTTTTTAACATTGCTTCCCCATTAGTTAGTGTTATAAACTCAAAAAGTAGTATCCTTGATAGAACATACTCGAATAGAACCAAAAAAAAAACTACCCGTTCGGGTAGTTTTTCAATAAATAAAAAACAATGTGAAATCAGTTACTAGATCACGAGATGAATTCTTGAATAGAGGAACATTCAAATCCGAAGGCATCGGCTACATCTTGATAGACAATGGTTCCCTCGACAATATTTACTCCTTTTAATAGTTCTACATCATCTTTAACAGCCTGCTTCCATCCTTTGTTGGCTAAAGCTACCGCATAGGGTAGCGTCACATTGGTTAACCCAAGCGTAGAGGTATAGGGTACGGCTCCTGGCATATTGGCGACACAGTAATGTAGAATTTCGTCCACAAAATAGACAGGATCTTGATGGGTAGTAGGTTTTGAGGTTTCAAAACAACCACCTTGGTCAATAGCTACATCAACCAGAACGGTACCGGGCCTCATATGACTGAGCATTTCGCGTGTGATAAGATGTGGGGCCTTTGCACCAGGTTTTAGGACCGCTCCGATAATTAAATCTACCGTTGGTAGCATGGCTCGTATGTTAGCTTCTGAAGAAAACAGTGTAGTGATGTTTTTGGGCATTACATCATCCAAGTAGCGTAATCTCGGCATATTTATATCCATGATGGTCGTATTTGAGCCCATCCCTGCTGCAATTTTAGCTGCATTTACTCCTACAATACCACCACCTAAAACCAAGGTATTTGCTGGAGGGACACCTGGGATTCCTCCCATAAGCACACCACGACCACCCATCGCTTTTTCTAAAAATTTTGCTCCTTCCTGGGTAGCCATTCTACCGGCTACTTCACTCATAGGAATGAGTAAAGGTAACGATCGGTCTACTTTTTCTACCGTTTCATAAGCTATAGCAATACATTTAGAATCGATAATGGCCTGCGTGAGTGTTTTATCAGCAGCAAAGTGGAAGTAGGTGAAAAGAATTTGCCCCGCTTTAATTCGGCTATACTCCTCGGCAATTGGCTCCTTTACTTTCATAATCATATCAGCAGCGGCCCACAAAGCATCTACATCTGCCTTTATCTGTGCACCTGCTGCCACATACTCATCATCGGAAAATCCACTACCTGATCCAGCATCTTTTTCTACCATGACATTGTGCCCTTGTTGTACTAAGGTCATCACTCCTCCAGGTTGTATAGCTACTCGATTTTCTTGGGGTTTAATTTCTTTAGGTATGCCGATATTCATAGTTGTTCAAATTCTAAGTGTTAAGTATTCAGTGTACTGAATACACAATCTGTTGTTGAGAGGTCTATTTAATTTGTTTAAATAGACGGTTTTCGATGAGTTAGAACTAAGAACAAAAAATACGCTTTTCTCTGATTAATGCCCCAATGATTTTAAAGCATTTTTTAATGGGCTTTTACAGTTCCTTAATAATCACGGATTTTATCAAGGCCTTTGTTTGTGATGAAAACACTACTGTATAGATAGGCTCCCCCAATATTTTGTATGGAAATAAATCCCTTAACTTCTAGGAAATCAAATAGATTTTTAGCCTCTTTTCGTCCAATTTCCAATTTTTCACACACCTGATCTACTTGTACAAGTATTGATGTATCATTATCTGCTTGATTGGCTATTTCAATCAATAATTCACGAGCGCGCTTACTAAAGTCATCCCCTATAATCATGTTGAATAATATATATCGTATTACGCGCTATCAATGTTATCTTAGCGTTATAAAACTGTTAAGGCATTGTTGGTCATGTGTGAAGTATGCATGGCTTTTCTTTTATTTGAGTATAAAAGATGGTAGCTTTATGTACTTATAACTAATTTTTTTTGGATTGAAGATTGTAATTATTGGTTCCGGTGAAATTGGATATGATCTCGCTAGTGTGTTATCTAAAGAAAAACACGACGTAACCATATTAGACCGAGACAAAGACTGCCTTACCAAATCTTCTGAAACGCTTGATGTGCTAACTGTAGATGGCAATGCCACTTCAGCAAATGATTTGGTTCGAGCGGGTGTGCACGAAGCTGATATGTTAATTGCAGTTACCAGTGTAGATGAGGTTAATATGATCTCTGCTATGATGAGTAAACGTCTAGGTTCAAAAACCGTAATTGCCCGAGTTAGAAGTGATGAATTCTCACAGGCTAATGCACCGCTTTCTCCTAATGATCTTGGTATAGACTACATGATTCACCCAGAGCTGAGTGCCGCGAAGGAAATCAGTCATTTATTAAAGCGTTCTGCAGCAAGCGATGTCATTAACCTAGCTGAAAATCGAATGCAATTAGTAGGTATTCGATTAGATAAACACTCCCCTCTGCTAGGTATGAGCCTTATCGATTATGCTAAGTCGTATCCACAAATCACTTTTCGAGTGGTTGCCATTGGTAGACGAGGCTTAACGCTCATTCCATCGGGTGGTATTAAAATGCAGGTCTATGATCAAATTTTCATTCTGGCAAAGACTGAAGATATTCCTGCTTTAATTCGAAGTACTGGAAAAGAAGAAAGGGACTTAAGTCGAATCATGATCGCCGGCGGTTCTGCAATTGGGCGAATGATTGCACGAATTCTATGTCTTGACGAGCGGAAACGATGGAGTGTAAAAATCATTGAGCCTGACTATAATCAAGCAAATGAATTAGCGGTTGAATTAAAAAATGCCATGGTATTGCATGGGAACCCCACAGATCCCGACTTATTGGCTACAGAAGGTATTTCCGATATGGATGCTTTTGTTGCTGTAACCGATGATGAAGAATCCAATATTATCTCCTGTTTAATGGCCAAACATTTGGAGGTAAAAAAGACCGTAGCCTTGGTTTCAAAACCTGACTTTATCCCCTTAAGT
>RFPJ01000063.1 GCA_009926145.1 Bacteroidota bacterium | reverse complement strand
TCTATTGAATATATAAATCCCCATAGAAGCCAAATAGTCTTTTCCCTGACTCTTATATGGTTCAGGCACTTCCGATTTCCACTGTTCTAATTCCTCAAAGGCTGGCTTCTCGACAAAAGAATCAATTAATCCGCTTTTGTTGGTTTTCATGATACCAAATCCGGTGGCATCCTTATCAATCACAGGGATAGTAGCAACTGATAAATCCGCTTTCTTCTCTATGTGCATATCCAACATCTCACTGTAATCCATCTGGTATAACTGATCACCAGATAGAATAAGTACATACTCATAGTTGTGGTTTTCCATGTGGTGAATGGATTGCCGAACCGCATCTGCTGTTCCCTGAAACCAATCGGTATTCTCTGCTGTTTGTTCTGCCGCAAGTATATCTACGAAACCATTGCTAAATACGTCGAAATTATAGGTGTTCTTTATATGTCGATTTAAAGAAGCAGAATTGAACTGGGTCAGCACATAGATTCGTTTTACCCCCGAATTCAGACAATTTGAAATTGGAATATCAACTAATCTGTACTTACCACCAATAGGTACGGCTGGTTTGGATCGGTGATCCGTTAATGGGAAAAGACGAGTACCTCTACCTCCACCGAGGATGATGGCCATCACAGAATTATTCATTAATCTATTGATTTCAAATTTAAAATAAACTTAAATAGTAGTCACATATATGACCCATAACATTGACTAACAAACCAATCATTAGTCAATTTAACGATGCTATATGGTAAGCAAAATATAAGAGCTTTGTAAAGTAAAAACGCCCTTCTTAACGATAATTTATCGTTTAAATAAACCTTTATCGATAAGAGATTACTTCTCTGTACACATCAAAATAAGCCTCAGACGCTCGCTCCCAAGAAGTATCTTGTTCCATTACCTTTTCCCGCAATAACTTAAGTCGCTTGCTATCAGAGTAGAGTTCTAAACCTCGCTGTATAGCATGATATAAATCATAATAGCTAAAATTCTGAAATTGAATTCCCAGACCGTCTTCTTGATCAATATCTGGTACGGAGTCCTTTAGCCCACCTACTGCTCTCACAATTGGTATAGTACCATATCTCATGGCATAGAATTGATTTAATCCACAGGGTTCTAATCTTGAAGGCATAACCATAAAATCAGCTCCTGCATACATTCGATGTGCAAGTGCTTCGTTGTACGATAAGGTGGCATCAAAAAATCCTACAAATTCTTGGTCCATCGCAGCAAATTCATTTTGAAGCTGTACCTCTCCTGTTCCTAAGAGAATAAAATTAGCAGGAGCTTGTTCAGAGGCTAGACCTCTAATAACCGAGGCTAAGAGGTCTGCCCCCTTCTGATGTACTAATCGCCCTATAAATGCAAAGGTTGGTCGCGAAGGATCTAAACCATACTCATTGCATAATACTTGTTTATAGTGCGATTTACCTTGTTCTACCGTTAGTAAATCGATGGCTTTAGAAAGGCCATAATGCGCATCTAAATAGGCGTCTGTACTTGGATTCCAAACCGTTGGATCAATGCCGTTTAATATCCCAAGGGACTTACCTGACTCCATCCGAAATAAAAACTCGAGTCCATTGCTGTCGTCTTGAAGCTCGTTCATGTAAGTCGGTGAAACCGTGGTAATCTTCCAAGCACATTTTAGACCACAGGCCAATGAATTCAATTCACCGTTCCACTCTATTAAGCCCATATGATGCACCTCGAAATGAGGTAATAAGAAGCGTTTGTTTAGTTCCTGATTACCATGATATTCGGCATTATGTACCGTAATAACCGTTGGAATATCCGATAGTTTTTGAAACCTAGTGCACTGCTGCATCATAAATGGCACAAGCCCTGTATGATGATCATGACAATGGACAATGTCGGGTAAATTTATCCAACTGTTTAAGCTGGTACAAACCGCTATTTGAAAGCTTAAAAATCGCTCAAATTCATCCCAGTAACCATGGTTAGATTCTGGATCTAGGTATATGCCTGGCCGGTCGGTATACCCTGGAATATCAAAGGCGTAGAGAGTAAATCCCAAATTTTCATTGATTTCATACACGCTATATGGTAATTCACGATTACCTATGGTGCACTTTGACGATTCCATGAGTTCTTTTTTCGAAGAAAGTAGCCAAGAGGTATGATAATATGGCATACAAACAATGGCTTCATTTGAACCGGAATTTTGATACTTAGGTAATGCCCCTACCACATCACCTAAACCGCCCGCTTTTGCTGCTGGATAACATTCGGCACTAACATGTACTATTTTCATAAACTATGAATCTTTAATGGTGCGTTTTCGTATATACCTAAGTCTTGAAATATAGTTACTAATTTAACCATTTAAACATGTCTGTTGTAATTGACGTTCATCAAGTCAGTAAACACTTTGGTAAAGCTAAAGCCGTAGATAACGTAAGTTTTCAGGTTGAATCGGGAAAGATTTTTGGATTGTTAGGACCAAATGGTGCGGGTAAAACAACAACTCTGAGAATGATCAACCACATTATAAATCCCGACTCTGGCTATATACATATAGATGGAAAGCCCGTAAGCCCAATTAGTCAACAGCGTATTGGTTATTTACCTGAAGAGAGAGGTCTCTACAAAAAAATGAAGGTTTTTGACCAACTCATGTATCTCTCTCAGTTAAAGGGCCTAACATCATCTGAGGCGAAGAATGCTATTGAATTTTGGCTGGAAAGATTTGACGCTACTTCGTGGAAAAAGAAAGAGATTGCTGAACTTTCAAAAGGAATGTCTCAGAAAATTCAGTTCATTGCAACGGTGGCTCACGATCCTGACATTTATGTATTTGATGAACCCTTTAGTGGTCTTGACCCTATTAACTCAGAAATGCTCAAAGATGTGATCTTAGAAGAGAAAGCGAAAGGCAAGACCATACTCTTTTCTACCCATCGAATGGAACAGGTGGAACAAATATGTGATGATATATGCCTGTTTAGTAAAGGAAACGCCGTATTAAAGGGTGATTTGAGAGAAATTAAAAAAAGCTTTGGCACCAACACCGTTCTACTAGAATTTATCGGAAATCCACAATTTCTAGATGAGCTTAAGAATGTTAGAATTAATAACCGATCCAATAATTTTGCAGAAATTCGCTTATTGGAAAACACCAAAGCGCAAACGATTCTTAGCACGGCTATGAGACAGGTCGAAATTATTCGGTTTGAATGTGTTCAACCCAGTTTGCAAGATATTTTCATCTCCACAGTGAACGAGCATGATCCAAAATCGGCCTAAACAACACAAAGAATTCATCACCCTTTCAAAAACAGTAGAAACAAATTATCCAAACGCATTACACGATCCTATCATTATGAATTTTGCAAAAATTTGGCTTATCACGAAAAGAGAATACCTAACGAGGGTACAAACCAAATCATTTTTATTATCGACCTTTCTGACCCCTCTGTTTATTATAGGTCTTATGGGATTGGTCATCTATGTAACGGTCTCAGAAAATGAAGCCCCTAAACAAGTAGTCGTGTTAGACGAAACCCTTCGTATTTCAAATAAACTAGTCGAAATCGATCCCGTACGATATATTCCATCCGATGAAAGTCCTGAGGTGATACGTGAAGAAGTTTTAGAAGGACAATGGGATGGGTATATACTTATTGAATCAGATTTTTTGAGCGAAAATAGTACAGCCACTTTTGTTCATAACGGAGCTGGAGGTATTAGTTTTTATGAATCCTTACGATCCGATTTACGCGATGTAACACGTGAAATTAGGTTGCAAGATAATGATGTCCCACAAGATATTATTTCGATATTTGAGGAACGACCAAGTCTAGAGAATAAACGTATTAATGAAGAGGGGATTGAAGAAGATAGTAATGCCTTTGTTAGTAGTATAGCGGGTATTTTGATTGGCGTATTTATTTTTATTGGACTCTTCGGCTATGGTGCCATATTAATGCGTAGTGTAATTGAGGAGAAAACTTCTCGCATTGTAGAAATTATCACATCCTCTGTGAAACCCATAGAATTAATGCTGGGTAAATTAGTGGGTGTTTGTTTAGTAGCCCTTACTCAATTTGGCCTATGGATTGCAACCTATGCCGGAATCACTGTTTTAGCAGCACCTGTAGCTCAATTTTTCATCACACAGCGTATGGGTAGTGTATCAACCGATATGGTTAACCCAGGTATGGAAAGTACTTCAGTGGATTTGAGTTTCTTGGATCAATTCAGTATTAATCCCGTTTTCCTGATGTACTTTTTTGTGTTTTTTATATTGGGATTTCTAATGTATAGCTCCATTTTTGCAGCCATAGGTGCTGCTGTAGATTCCGAACAGGATTCACAGCAATTTATGACGCCCGTAATGCTCCCCATACTAATTGGCTACATGTTGAATTTTCGAATTGCAGAAGTGCCAGATTCAACCTTTGCCACGATAGTATCACTTTTCCCACTAACTTCCCCAATAAACATGATGACGCGTTTACTTGTCTCTAACGTACCCTTTTGGGAAGTTCTGCTGTCTATTGTTTTACTCATCGCATCGGTTGCGGGCATGATGCTTCTAAGTGCTAAAATTTATCGAACAGGTATCTTGATGTATGGTAAAAAACCTAGTTTTAAGGAAATTTTTAAGTGGATTAGGCAGTCTTAATAGTTCGATGATGTTCAAAGAGTTTTTTCAACTCTGAATGTAAATATGGATTGGTAGAATATCCATTTCCGGAGTGAATGGTTTCTACCCCATGAACGTCACTAAAAACTCCACCTGCTTCTTTTACAACCGGCAATAATGCTGCGGCATCCCATAAGTTTAATACAGGATCAAACATGATATCTGCCCTACCTATGGCCACCATCATGTGTCCATAGGCATCGCCCCAAGTTCTGTGAAGCTTGGTCTTTTGCATTAAATCTTGAAACTCTTCCTCTTTACCTACATCCTGAAATCTTTTTATTTCCGTCACAAGTAAAGTGGCTTCACTCATTTTTTTCGTTTCTCGGACTGAACAGGCTTTCCCATTAAAATACGCCCCCATACCAATCCCTGCCACACAACACTCATCCAAAGCAGGTGCGTTAATCACCCCTACCATGGGTTCTTTTTTTATCATGATTCCGATTAAGGTAGTATAAAATGGCACTCCATGTATAAACGACTTCGTACCATCTATGGGATCTAATACCCATTGAACTTCTGCATCTGGCCGGGTAATACCATACTCTTCCCCAATAATACCATGGGTTGGAAACCTTTTTTCAATCTCTTCTCGAATAATCATTTCAGTCTCTCTATCGGCAATGGTTACCGGAGAATCATCTGCTTTTGAGATAACCTCAAAGTCTTTTTTGAAATACTTTAATGTGTGAGCTCCCCCTATTTTAGCAATGTCTTCTGCTGCTTGTACGAGTGTTTTTAAATCTGTCATTTCTGATGCTATTGTTTTACTTTTTTGAGTGGAATGAGCGAAGGTGGAACGTGAATTATCACGTTAAATCACCTTCTAATAATACACCAATTTTCAGAGTAATGTCACTCGATATTCGTGAAATCTTTTACTTCACTAAAGCTCCCCTTTTGCTTTTAGCTACCGTATCCATAGGCTTAATATCACTATTCATTTGTGATCTGCAAGCTCAAACCAATATCGGAACATCCGTTTATCAAGCTACCGACAGCCTAACCCTCTCCTATGCCGTTGGAATCACCATCAAGGGGGCAACAAGTATCACAGAGTTTCAGTGTAAAAATACCTTCCAAAAGCACATCGATTCTAGTTCTAAAGATCAAGATTATGAAGTAATACATGCGCTACCTAGCGACCTCAGACAGTCTAGAACCGTATGGTATAATCAGCTAAATGAATCTATTGTATTTGAACCTTTTGTATTGGATTTTCAAATACAAAATTTTGATTGTGGTGGTATGGGTATTAATAGAGATTTTAGAAAAGCATTGAAGGCAGATCTATACCCTGATTTACTCATTCGTCCAATAAACCTAACCAGCGACTCACTACATCTCAACAAGTATCATTCAATGGTATCTATTACATTAGCTGGATATGAAAAAACCGTTCCCATAATGTTATCGAAATTTATTCCAGACTTATCAAAGGAACAAACCAAAACAAACCTGCATGTTCTATTTGCGGAAAAGAACTTATTAATGACGGATTTTAATATTGAACCCCCAAGGCCTTTGCTTGGACTTATCGAAGTTAATAACGAGCTCATGATTGAATTGGAAATTTATATTGCTCATTAATTCATTCTCAAAAATGAATATTTTTCATAAAAAAGGCGGCCCTATTACAGGCCACCTTTTTAGGTCATTCTATGTAAATAAGTGTTAGAAGCTTATTACGGCCTCTATCATAAGTCCACTAAATTCGGCTCCTTGGAACATACCTCCATCAAAGGCAGCACCCGAATAACTCTGATTCACGTATTCAACTTTAGTAAGTACGTTATCGGTCATAAACCAACCTGCTCCAAGATTTATACGAGAAATTTCGGAGCTCGCAGAAGCATCGGTTTGCTCTCCGCTGACACTGTTGAAACGCCCACCTATATAAGCATTACGTTCAGCACCAAGATGATAAAGAAGCTCGGCACCTAAGTGGGTGAAGCCACCACCGACTTCCGTGTCACCATTAGATACCAATTCAACTATACCAAAAAACTCTAATCCTTGATACACGAGGTATGGATTGATTTGTACGGCATTTTGGTAGGCATATCTAGGGTTAAATCGCCCAGAGAAATCTCCCCCATCTAGAACTTTGTAATAGCGTGCACCTGCTCGGTCACCACCGTAGATGTAATCACGGGTACCTTTGTCATTACTATTGTAGATTGAGGCGGTTAATCGTACTCGTAAGTCTTGATTTATTTGAGAATCATAACCGGCCTTAGCAAATACTACAAACCCATCATCTCCAGGTGTCGGACTTTGATTTAATCGACCATTGGTCGCACCTACCACACCAATGATACCATTGTTTAGATAGGAAATCTCCATAAATGGCTCAGTTGTAAATGAATCCATCAAATAATTACCCACAAATGGATTCAAGATAGCGGCTGCATTATCGGATCTTCTGAACTGGGCGTCACCATAGTTTATTTGGTCCATACCTACACGTATACGGAGAGATTTCATTAGCTCTTCAAATAATCCTTCCTGAATGAAATCAAGCTTATCGATTTGCATGTATCCACCTTTTACATAGGCCTCCGTATGATGGCGAGAAGATAAATAGGTTCTCAAGTGCATTTTCACCCCATCTTCTAACTGAACATCAATATTAAGATTTGCCGTTGGTAAGTTGAAATTGTTGGCAAGAGCCCCAAGAGAATCACCCGAATTGGTTTGGCTTATTCCTTGAAATTGAAGTGCAAAATCTCCTCCAACTTTAATATTTAATCCGTTATATGGTGTTATATCGGCCTTGGAAACTTCGAATACCCCCCAACTTGCCTTAGCAGGGTTTGTTGTAAATTGAAGATCATTTGTCTGAGCATAGATTCCAGAGAGAAACCCAGTGGTTACCAGTATGACTAAAGTGCTAAGTAGTTTAGATGATTTCATGATTATACCTCATTATTGAGTTCAAATGGTTAGTATTGTTTTATTTTGTTGGTTCAAAAACAAAGGAAAAATTCAAGTCAACGAGGGCTCCGGTTTTTAACGTACCCATCATTGC
>RFPJ01000062.1 GCA_009926145.1 Bacteroidota bacterium | reverse complement strand
TTTATCATACCGGTGGTTCTGTTCACCCAGGCGGTGGCATACCTTTAGTGCTACAATCGGCTTTTAATGTGCAGCAACTCATTCATAGGCAACACAAACAAAGCTAATTCAACGATTGGTTTTACCCAATTCTCCCAAATGAATCACCTGAGCATTCGAAAGTTGAGCGTTGGCCAATTCAAAAGTCACGGCCGTTCGAACTTGTTGAAACCCCTGCTTTCCGGCTGCACCAGGATTCATAAACAACATATTATTGAGTTCCTTATCTCGTACTATCTTAAGGATATGAGAGTGTCCACATATAAATAGTTCTGGGGGATTTTTTGTGAGTTCCTCCCTAATGGGCAAACAATACCGTCCAGGAATACCACCTATATGCGTCATCCATATATCTAACCCTTCAACCCTAAATCTGAGATGTAATGGGAATTCTTGGCGTATTTCCTGACCATCTATATTTCCATATACTCCACGCAATGGCGCAATTTTTTGAAGCTCTTCCACCACCTTGAGGTTACCAAAGTCACCAGCATGCCAAATTTCATCACAGTCTGAAAAATATTCTCGCAGCTGATGATCAAAAAAGCTGTGGGTATCGGAAATTAGGCCTATTTTCATAATTAAATTAGTATCATGTACTTTCGCTAATCACTAGCTATCTTGATATATGTCTGCCTAATGATCTCGTACATTAACTCGACATAATCGTAAGATAATTTGAAAGTAAACTTTTTTTAATAAACTGACCGAAATAGTTGACTAGCTTCAGCATAATCATATTAAACTGGAATGGCTTAGACCATCTGAAGAACTATTTATCGAGTGTAGTGAATACGAACTATCAGAATTTTGAAGTAATTCTTGCTGATAACGGTTCCACGGACGCTAGTATTGAATGGGTTGAAAAGGAGTATCCTAGTGTCAAAATTGCGGCTCTAGATAATAATTATTTTTTTGCTGGAGGAAACAATCGCGCCATTCAATGGGCAGATAATGATTGGTTGGTCTTCTTAAATAACGATGTTGAGGTTGCTCCGGATTGGCTTACAAAGATGGCGGCAATGATCGATAAACATGCAAGTGTCGGTATTCTTCAACCCAAAATCAGATCATTGAATCAGCCCACCCATTTTGAATATGCTGGAGCAGCAGGTGGTTTTATCGATCGCTATGGATACCCTTACTGTAGAGGACGTATCCTAAACATCGTTGAAGAAGATCTCGGTCAATACGACGACCCTACGTTACTTGATTGGGCATCTGGGGCGGCCATGTTCACAAGAAAAGATCTTTTTGAACAGTTGGAGGGATTTGATGAAGATTTTGAAATGCACATGGAAGAAATTGATCTATGCTGGAGAGCTAGGAACATGGGTATACAGATCATGTACTGTCCAGAATCAATAGTTTTTCATCTTGGTGGTGGTTCGCTTACGGAAGGTTCTTATAAAAAAATTTGGTATAACTACCGTAATAATTGGTTTATGCTCCTAAAAAATATACCTACTCATCAACTTCTTGGAACACTAGGTTTGCGATATGTTCTAGACATCATTGCAGGTATTAAAGCGATGTTGAGCGGGCAGTTCCATGAAGCAAAAGCGATCCTCAGCGCACATTTATCATTGTTAGCTAAATTTCCTAAATTGTTGGTTAAACGCAAAATACAAGAGTCCATCATACATCGAAACAAAGGTCAGCGAAAACAACTAGGAGCCCCCTTTCTCGTATGGGAATTTTTTATTTTATCCAGAAAGACCTACTCAGAACTTTCCACCAATCAAACTAACTAAATGATTTTAGATCGCATACCCATAGACGCTATTGGTGTACAAGAACGTGTAGACCGGATTTGTAGTCGAAGCATAAAAAAGGAATCCAAATTACAAGCTTTGGATTTAGCTCTTAGAATGATGGATTTAACTACTTTAGAGGGTAGTGATTCTGCAGGCAAAGTACGACAGCTCTGCAATAAAGCGATGCATCCTTATACCGAACTTCCAAATATACCATCTGTGGCGGCCGTATGTGTGTATCCTAACCGTGTAAAACTGGCCAAAGAAATACTTAAAGATTCTGCAATTAATGTAGCAAGTGTAGCTACGGCATTCCCCTCAGGCATGTCCTCTCTTGAGATAAAACTAGATGATGTCCGCTATGCGGTACAAGAAGGTGCCGATGAGATTGATATGGTGATTTCTAGAGGAGCCTTTTTATCTGGAGATTATGCATTGGTCTATGATGAAATCGCTCAAATAAAAGAAGCGTGCGCTCACGCCCATTTAAAAGTAATTCTTGAGACGGGTGAACTAGGCTCCCTTGAACATGTTCGAATGGCCAGTGATTTAGCCATGGAAGCGGGTGCGGATTTTATTAAAACGTCGACAGGGAAAATTCAACCCGCTGCTACTATGCCCGTGGTGTTGGTTATGTTACAAGCCATCCGAGACTTCCATCATAAAACTGGGAAAACCATAGGTATGAAGCCAGCAGGTGGGATTAGAACGTCAAAACAAGCGATACAATACCTGGTTATGGTCAAAGAAATTTTAGGAGAAAAATGGTTAACTCCTGATCTCTTTCGATTCGGTGCCAGTTCTTTAGCCAACGATGTACTCATGCAATGGGTAAAAGAAAAGACGGGCCGATATCAGTCTCTAAACTATTTTTCAAACGACTAGTTCGTACAATCAACATTATCATGTCTCAAAAAAAATCAGATTCATCCACCATGCCTATTCATTGGGAATACGCACATGCTCCAGAGAGTACCGATCATGTTCAGTATGAAATGCAATATGGTTTGTTCATAGATGGAGCCTTTAGTGATTATGACCCTAGCAAATCATTTGATAGTGTAAACCCAGCTACCGGAGAGCTACTTTATCAATGCACACAAGCCGATGAAAAGGATGTAGATACCGCTGTAAAAGCGGCAAGAAAGGCCTATGAAGAACACTGGGGATCGATTAAAGGATCGATCAGGGGCAAATATTTATATAGAATTGCGCGTATGTTACAGGAACGCGCTCGTGAATTTGCGGTTTTGGAAAGTTTGGATGGAGGAAAGCCTATTCGGGAGTCTCGCGACATAGATATCCCATTAGCGGCCGCTTACTTCTTTTATTATGCCGGTTGGGCGGATAAATTGGCCTATGCTTTTCCTGCTAAAAAAGTAACACCACTGGGGGTTTGTGGCCAAATTATTCCATGGAATTTCCCCTTACTTATGTTGGCTTGGAAAATTGCACCTGCACTAGCATGTGGAAATACGGTTGTATTAAAACCGGCTGAAACTACCAGTTTAACGGCTCTAAAGTTTTGTGAACTACTGCAGGATATTGGCCTTCCCAATGGAGTGGTAAACCTGATAACAGGACCTGGTCAAACGGGTGAATATTTGGTCAATCATGATGGTATAGACAAAATCGCATTTACAGGTTCTACAGGAGTAGGAAAAAAAATACAGCAATCCATTGCAGGTAGAAATATAAAATCTACCCTAGAATTAGGAGGCAAAGGTGCCTACATTATTTTCGAAGACGCCTCCTTGAATGAAGCCGTTGAAGGTATAGTGAATGCTATATTTTTTAACCAAGGGCATGTATGCTGTGCCGGTTCCCGTTTGTTGGTTCAGGAAGGTGTGGCTGATCGGGTCATCGAATTGTTAAAGCAACGAATGGCTACCCTCATTGTGGGCGACCCCTTAGACAAAAATACCGATGTTGGTGCCATCAATTCACAGAATCAGTTAAACACCATCCAACGATACGTGGATATTGGCCTAGAAGAAGGAGCAGAATGCTTTCAATGTGAAGGGAATATACCTTCGAGTGGATTTTATTTTCGACCTACCCTACTCACTAATGTCTCCCAATCCTCTAAGGTAGTTCAAGAAGAAATATTTGGACCGGTATTAACCGTGCAGACCTTCCGTACTACCCAAGAAGCCATTGACAAAGCCAATAACACCCCATATGGCTTGGCCAACGGAATATGGACCGATAAAGGATCTAAGATCTTTCATGTGGGGTCTCAATTAAGGTCTGGTGTTGTTTGGTCGAATACTTACAACAAATTTGATCCAACCTCTCCTTTCGGTGGTTATAAGGAAAGTGGCAAAGGTCGTGAAGGAGGCGTTCAGGGACTCGCTCCTTACGTCCATTTAGAATCTAATGTGGAGGCAGAAATATGAGTAGAGAGCAAGAGTTATTAATCATTCCCAAAACCTACAAAAATTATGTGGGTGGAGCATTTCCTAGGACAGAATCGGGCAGATATTATAAACTCAATTCCGTAGATGGTAAACATCTTGCGAACGTATGCCTTTCAACCCGAAAAGATATTCGTAATGCTGTTCAAGTCGCACGTAAGGCGCAAGCTTCGTGGCAGAATCGTACCGCCTATAACCAAGGTCAAATCATATACCGAATTGCGGAAATATTATCGGGTCGAAGGCATCAATTTGAAGCCGAACTTGAAAGCCTGGGCTATTCTAAAGAAGTAGCCCAATTGGAGTTGGAATCGGCCATCGACCTCATTGTCTATTTCGCAGGTTGGACCGATAAAGTTCAACAGGTATTTGGGGCGGTGAATCCAGTTGCAAGCCATCATTTTAATTTTTCTCGTCAAGAAGCCGTGGGGGTAGTGGGCATGTTGGCTCCTGAAGCTCCAGCTTTGCTCGGTGCACTGGCGATGTTATTACCCAACATGGTAGCAGGCAACAGCTCCATCATCATCGCCTCTGAAAAGCTTGCCCTGCCACTATGTACTTTTGCTGAAGTTCTCGAAACCTCGGATGTGCCGGCAGGTGTTGTGAATATATTAACGGGGAAAAAAGAAGAGTTAGTGGGGCATTTTGTATCACATATGGATGTAGATGCCTTAATCGCTGACCCTACCTTGTCCTTTGAACTGCGTAAGGAACTGGAAGTCGGTAGTACCAGTAACTTGAAGCGACTACATTTTTGGGCAACAGGATGTACGGTAGATGAAATCCATTCAACCGGAAAATCTGTTATTGAAAACATGGCTAAATCAGCAAAGGATCCCTACCGAATATTAGATGTTCAAGAGGTTAAAACCACCTGGCACCCAATATCTGAATAAACGATGAGAAATCAACTGAAACGCTCGCTAGCAACCACCCTTTGGATAGTTTCCCTTGTTTTTTTCAGCGCTTGTGGCGGATCCAACGAATTAGTACTCGTACAGGTCCCGATGCCTAATGAGGTTGAGGATACTTCACTATCAAACAGTTCAGATACTTCCGTAGACACGGTTTCAACCCTTGAAAACTCAGCATCTATAGAAAATGAGAATGATGCACTGTCTTTACAAAATGAAACGAAAGCGGTTATTGTAGATTGGGATGACTTTTATCCTGCTAATCAACAAGAAATTCCGAAAGAACTCAGCTATAGTAGTGTAGAAGAAGATCAAATCATAGAAGAAAAAGACTTATACGAAGGATTTAGAATCCAAATTTACTCGGGACCATCCCCTGCTATGGCCGATACGGTATCCAAACGATTTCGCACATGGTCGGTTCGGTATCTTTCTGGCTATAGTCCAGAAACCTATACCTTCTTCAAAGCACCCTATTACCGCGTACATGTTGGAGACTTTCATGAACGTGATAGAGCCTATAATGTATCACAAATTATCAAGAGATCGTTTCCGGATGCATGGGTGGTGTACGATAGAGTAAATCCATGGAACGTTCCGGCTGATTCTACGATTATTCGTTTTCAAAATGCTCGATAACTGATAGGCCTCCAATACGCTCTTCAATGAAATTTTATTCACTTCTGTTTAAACCTGGTACTTTTTATTTACATACTGGGATAAAAGCTATAGGTCGTTTTGTCGGAGTTTTAGTGTTGGTATTCACTTTAACACTTTTAGCCTTCAAAGCTTTTGATGTTCTCAGTCTAGATGACATTAAAGCATGGTTGATTCAAGCTCAGCAGTGGTCACCTGTTTGGGTGGGATCATTGATCATATTACTATTATTAGTCGATTTATTTATAGCGGTTCCTACCCTTTCACTAACCATCCTATCTGGCTTCTTTTTGGGTTTTGAATGGGGGTTCTTCTACTCCTCGGTAGGATTGTTACTTGCAGGTAGTATGGGCTATTTGCTTAGCAGGTATCATGGACACAAGGTGTTATCATGGGTTTGTAAGGATGATGCAGAACAAAAAAGTATGATCCATCTTTTCCAAACACTAGGTCCCCTGTCACTTCTGCTTTGCCGAGCGGCCCCCATGCTTCCAGAAATCACCTCATGCCTTGCAGGAACGACCCGTATGCCCTATTGGAGGTATCTTATGTTCTATAGCCTAGGGTCTATTCCCTATGCTGCGGTCGCAGTCTTTTCAGGTTCCATTTCAAGTGTTGACAACCCAAGCCCCGCCCTTTACACCTATGTTGGTATGTTTGCAGTGCTTAGTGTCATCGGACTCATTGTAGTGTATTTGAAGAGAGATGAGCTTATGCATTCACCCATAGAATCTGAAGGGGCTATTGCAAAGCCATTAGACATTGAAACGGAAAAGTAATACGTCACCATCTTTAACCACGTATTCCTTTCCTTCTTGTCTCATTTTGCCCGCTTCTTTGGCCCCTTTTTCGCCCTCGTAAGAAACATAATCATCATACGCGATAGTTTCGGCCCGAATGAAACCTCTCTCAAAATCGGTATGGATCACTCCTGCCGCCTGAGGCGCTTTGGTGCCCGACCGAATGGTCCACGCACGAGCTTCTTTCGGCCCAGCAGTGAAATAGGTAATCAGACCTAAATTAGCATAGGCTGCCGTGATTAAACGTGAAAGTCCGGCTTGATCGATGCCTAATTCTTCTAAGAAAAGCATGCGCTCTTCCTCATCTAACTCGGCTAGTTCTGCTTCAATTTTTGCACAAAAGCTCACCGTCTCATCGCCTTGAGAAGCAGCATAGGCTTTAACCTGTTCCACATAGTCATTTCCGCCAGCTACTATATCATCTTCACTAACATTACAGGCGTATAACACAGGTTTCTGTGTAAGTAAAAACAGATCTTTGAATAATACTTCCCCCTCTTTAAAGCTTCTCGCACTTTTCCCATCTTCTAAGTGCGATAATAAGTCTTTTGCCTCAGAAAGTGCATTATTCGCCTCTTTATCTCCGCTTTTAGCTTGTTTGGCTAGATTCTGAATTTTCTTTTCTAAACTTTCAATGTCTTTGAGTAGAAGCTCATATTCTATTATAGCGATGTCGCGTTGTGTATCTACCGACCCTTCAACATGGATGATATCATCATCGTCAAAGCATCTTACCACATGAATAATCAAATCCACTTCACGGATGTGGGATAAAAAGGCATTTCCTTTGCCCTTGCCTTCCGCAGCACCTTTAACCAATCCAGCGATGTCAACAAACTCTATAGTTGCTGGAAGTACATTTTGAGACCCTGCAATTTTTGCTAATTGCAACAGACGAGTGTCGGGTACAGACACCAACCCAACATTGGGCTCAATGGTGCAAAATGGGAAATTTGCAGATTCCGCTTTGGTTGAACTCAAAGCATTAAATAAGGTGGATTTACCCACATTGGGCAAGCCTACTATTCCACAGGTTAAACTCATAATAACTCTAAAAATCGATTCGTTTTTGTTGAAAAAATTGTCGTTCTGGCAAGCTGACTGCGGTTAACTTACCGAACTGAGGATATACACAGCCCGTATCAATACCTATCATTTTCTCTTCTTGAATAGGGCTTCTAACGGGGG
>RFPJ01000061.1 GCA_009926145.1 Bacteroidota bacterium | reverse complement strand
CCATCAATGCAGCTCCTCTAGATAATTTTATTGACCCGAGCACCTATCTATTAGGACCCTATGACGTCATCAGTCTTCAGGGTATAGGTCTTACCGAGTTTAGTTATCGTGCTATTCTAGTGAATGCCCTTGGAGACATAATCACTCCTATTGCAGGTAAAATAAATCTTAGAGGCCTCACCATAGAAGAAGCGGAGGCCAAAGTAAAAGCTCATTTTTCAGAATATATCTTAGATACCGAGGTTTTTTTAACGCTCGATAGACCCCGTCCGGTGAGTATTCATATTGGGGGGAATATTCCCAATCCAGGCCGATATGTGGTACCCGCAGGGACTCGTTACGATGCCTTAATTACGGGCTTCGAAATTGGAGAAGAATTCATATCACCATTGGTGAATGTGGAGAACAAGCAACAGATTATTTCAACCCGACAAACTATTTCTGGGATTAATTTTGATCGCCTTTCGGCAACTCAAAGTGAGGAAGGCGAACTTGCGGATTCCCGATTCCGTCAACTAGCCCAGAAATATGACATGCGTTATATTAAGGTCAATTCCAAGAATGGTGAGCTCCGATATATCGACTTATATGCTTATTTCAATTCAGGCTTAGATGAATTTGCTCCCTACATCGCCGATGGAGACCAAGTAACCCTTATCGATCATTCATTTGACCGACCCACCATTAGTTTATCAGGCGCGGTGAACAGCCCTTTTTCGGGAACATTTCGAAGCGATGATACCTTTGAGAAACTACTTCAAATTGCAGGCGGATATCATCCCGAGGCCGATTCAACCCGAATTATTCGCATACGTAATGGGGAAATTGGAAGCATCAGAGAAACTTTTACTCTGTCCAATGAATCCAATATTGATGTAATTGCTGGAGATCAACTGATCATTCCCTATACCAAAAAGAATACGAACATCGGTAATATTCGGATAGAAGGAATGATTGACGTCCCTGGGATTTATTCCATTAACAATGGAAAAACTACCCTGGGTGATGTGTTAGCATTAAGTGGAGGTCTTCATGAAGGCGCCTTGGCTACTGCGGCCTATTTAATCCGTGAATCTTCGAATCAACGAGGAGTGGCTTCCGTAACCGACATTAACCTCACTTTGCTAAGCAAAAGTTATGATCAGTTCTTAGAGGGTTTTGACTATTTGGAGTTAGAAGAAATTTTGGCCTCAAATCGAATGGCCATTGACCTAACCGATGAACGAGTATTGGGAGAGGTTACTCTTCAAGATGGTGACCGTATTTATGTTCCCAAGGATGACCAAAATGTCCGTTTAATGGGACAGGTGAACAGTCCTGGTTTTTATGCTTTCTCCAAACAATTATCATTAAATGACTACTTAACACGTGCGAATGGTTTTACGATTGCCGCTGATAGAGAGCGTGTATTCATTATCAAAGCGGGTAGCCGAAGTTGGTATAAGCCTAGTGGGACGCGCGATCGGGTTTAGAATATCAGGTTAATATAGAAGAAATCAAGACCCGGAGAGTTCAGTTAATCATGAGTGGTATAGGTGCGCTGACCAGTGTGGTAACTGCCTATGTGGCCGTCCGGCGCTTAAACTAAGTCTTAGATTCACAAGGTTTCGAAGTAAATTACACATGCAGCATTCTCATAAGTCTATGAAAATTGGACTGATCACTCATTTATTTCCCTCCCAAAGGGATCCCCATCGAGGGAAATTCATGTATGACCAATACCGCGCTATGCGATCGATACCCGATGCAAAAGTTCGGCTATTGGTTCCTACCCCTCGTGCTATTCCTGGTACTGAGCGTTGGAAACTCAATAATGCGCCGCTGCATCAAGTGTCTATTACCGATGAACGGGTAATATATACTTCCTTACCCAAACGAAAACGGCCGGCCTTTATTCAACGGCAGCTCTCTTCGGCCCTTGTTCAAAAATTGCAACTAGAAACTCCTGATCTCATTCATATTCACTGGCTCTACCCTGATGGACTAGCCATACCTGAAATAAAAAAACTGAATATTCCTGTTATTCTAACCATTCATGGCAGTGACTGGTACAAGAGTCTAAACTATCCTGAATTAGTGCCCCTACTCGAGGAGTCTCTAAAGGCGGTAGATTATATTTATTGTTCGGGGCCTCAACTAAAAGAAGATGTACTGGAGCGGTACCCCTATCTTCGAGATAAGACCGACATCATCTATAATTTTATTGATACCGACTATTATACGGTTCCCACGGCCTATGAAACCTTCCGTACTTTAGAAGAAATAGAGTGGAAAGAACAGCAAACTCATGCGCTATGTGTGGCAAATATCCGTGAAGAAAAAGGTATCGATATCTTGATAGATGCCGTTGAGCAAGCGGTAAATAACCCTGAATTTCAGGCTGTGGATGCCGGCCAACCCCTACTTGTTCACATAATTGGTATTCAAGAAGAAGGGCCTTACTTAGAGCACATTACAAATACTCTGCTCGAGCGTCCAGACCTTCCTATTGTATTGCATGATCCTGTAGCTCCTGAAGAACTAAAAAAGTATTATCAAGCGGCCGACTTCTTCCTATTACCTAGTAGAAGTGAAGGCTTTAATGTCTCCCTACTTGAGGCATGTTCTAGTGGGCTCCCCATCGTAGCCACCAAAGTAGGTGGGAATCATCTCGTCGTACGTTCGCATCATACCGGAAAACTGGTTGAAGCTAACGATGCCGATGCCTTTGCAAATGCTATGATTAGTGTTCGATCGGGTTTAGAAAAATTCAACCCGAAAACGATTCGAAAAAGAATTGTTGAAGAATTTGACCTATCGATTCTTTCTAACCGGCTGTCGGAACAGTACCGGAAAATGGTGAAATAGTGAGTTACTTATTTAGTGGCCGATCGAAATCCTAGCTGTGCAAACTTAGAAATCGAAAAGATAAGAGCCACTAGAATCATAAAAATGCTATTGAGCATGAGCCCGCTAATGAATTGAGCGAATACCATATAGGATAGGAAACTCGCCATGAGACCTAAACTAGTGGCTTGAAAAAAATAGGCCTGCGTATTTTCAGCCGTTGAGGTCTGCTCCCTTTCGTTGTCTCCAAGCTGTTTAAATAGCTTCATACTTCCTAAGGCTTGGCGAAAGATTAAAACCATAATCAGCACAAATAACAAGAAGCCCAACAAACCAAGCTCAGCAAACACCATATAAAAGTCATTATGAGGCTCAAATATCCACTGGGTTTCTTGAGGTGGATGAAGGTATTGGAAGTAGGTAGAAAAGCCTTGAAAACCCACCCCTAATAAATAACTGTCGGCTATCATGGTCAGGGCAGCACTCGCAAGAACCACTCGAAACTTGGTAGAATCGTCACCACCTCCCGTAAACAAACCTATTATTCTATCCCATAGCGAAAGTATGAGGTTTTGAACCGTTGGGCTTAGTATAATTAACATTACAAGTGCCAGTAAGCCGTATAGGATAAAGGGGTTTTTTCGTTGATAAAACTGAATCACCAACACTCCTATCACAATTGAAATCCAAGCAGAGCGTGAATAACTCAAAATAACGGATGCCAACATAAGGCCTGCTACACCAAACAATAGAACCCTTAACCATTTTTTTTGAGCGTACCCAATCCAGGCAACACATAATAATATGGGCGTGAAGAAATTACTCGCAAATACATTCGGATCATTTTCAGCTCCTGTAGATCTGATGATGCGAACTCCTTGCTTAATGTAATTGAAGGCGAGAATCTCGGGATTCGCATAGATTTGATAAAGATTTATCAAGGCTACGATTGCAGCACTTACGACAATGGAAATTAAGGCAATCTGCAGTTGATTAATTTGCTGGAGAATATTGTAAACAATATAGGTCATACCGAGTAGTACGGTAAATCGGATAGCATAAAATATAGCCTGTTGCCGCTCGGGTGTGTAAATACAGGAAATAAAAATGAGACCTAAAAAAAGTAGGTACCACTTTTCCATGCCATAAACTTCAAACTTAGTATCTACTTGAAAAAACTTATAGGCCAAAAATCCACTTACCGAGATCACCAAGGCTAGCTGAAAAAGTGTGATGGGTATCGCACTTTGCTCCGCTAAATACACCAAACCCGAAGCATAGGCTCCTAAAATTAATGGAACCACTAAAAGATAGGTATGTAACGATTTGGTCAACATCTACGCATCCAATTTGGCCTAGTTAAGAGTCCATATTCACAGTAGGACTAAGCCTTTATAAAGGGAATAGATTGTAACTTTTCATAAAGCTCAGGCTTTGCATTTTTAATATGCTCCAACCAATACTCATACCACAATCGTAAAACAACAAATACAAAACCTACCAAGAAGAAGGCAATCACAATAAACGCCCGCTTAGGATAAAATTTATAGGTAGGGATTGTAGGTTCATCTATCATCGATAAGCCTGAATTAATCTCATTATAGTTTAGTTTTTGCTGCTCATATTGTGGATACAAGACTTTGTAAATTTCCTGTTGAATTTCTACCTCTCGAAACAAACGATAGTATTCAGCGAATAGTGGGGGCATTTGATTCACCGATTTGAAAATATCTCCTTGATCACTCATGGTGCTCTCTTTATTTAGATAGCTCCTATACAAATTATCTAGCTCCTCATAGGCCAACTCGGCACTCTGATATCGAGAGCTTTGTTCCCCTAAGCTTTGTCTATAAATAGCCAATTCAATTTCTTTTTCCACCAAAGCTGACTTTATTTCGGCAATATTAGCTACCATAGCTTTAGCCTGCTCTTCGACTTCTAATATGCCATTGGATTCCTGAAAATCAATCAAAGCATTTTCCGAGGCTTCCATATCATTCAAGTTTTGTTCGAGCCGATTCTCTAGCATCACATAGCTAGACTCTATATTCTTTTTATTAATTGATAAGGCAACCGAATCGAGTAAACTATATAGATACTTGGTCATTTCGAAGGAACGCTCTGGCACTTCATCTATTACCGAAAAGGAGACCGCAATAATAGCGTTAAAACCAATACCCCCTTCTCTCATTTCCTCGATCATGATATTATTATCCAATTTTTCTCGTACTTCTTCGCGCACCTGGGAATTATAGACTTCAAATAAATTGAACTTTTCAATCATCAAGTCTTTTATCTGATTACTTCTAAGTAATACCAACGTTTGGTCGGAAGTTACATTATCACCACCCACCGATAGATTTGCCAAGCCACTAAGTAATCCGCCTCCTGAAAAATTAATGGAATTACCAGAGTTCACGATATAGGTCAAATCCGTTTTAAATTTCTGTGGCCAAATTAAAGCCACCACCAATCCCGTAAGGGTAAATAAGGTCATAATGGTAATAACCTTTTTCCATTTATTCACGAGCACTAATACGATATCGAGTAAATCTATTGTTTTATGTTCAGTCATGATGTTCCAGTAACTGGTTATAGAGCGATGTTAATTTTTTAGCTTCATGATTCCATGAAAATTTCTTGGAATGGGTAATGGCATTATTCGACAGTCTTTGCCATAATTGGGGCTCATTTTCTAATCGAAGTAGAGCTTCAACTAATTCTTGTGGATGGTTAGGATTTACGGCCAAACCCACCTCAAGCGGTTCTAACAGTTTTTTCCACTCAGGAAAATCGGAGTAGATAATGGGAATACCAAATGCCATATACTCAAAAAATTTGGTTGGATACTTATCCTTGTAGTGATCACTGTAAGGGAATACGATCAATCCTGCCAACCAGTCTCTTTCAGCATAGCGTTCGATAATTCGCTGAAAAGGCACATACGTTCCAACCCCTTCCCAATGTACTCGGCCATCTAAGCCCTCCTGGGCTTCTTTTGTTTTTTCAAAAGTATGCGTGTAACAACGTCCAATCAGATGCAAATGAACCTGATCCAAACTTCTAGTCGCTTCCAAATATTTAATGACTCCACGTTCAATCTCAATATTACCTGTATATAAAATGTGAGACCGACCTTGCTCGTCGGTTGGGGGACCTATTTTTTTTTCTGGCAACCAGTGCTCAGGGATGTGTTGGTAGTTAGCAACTATAGTACCTTTTGGGAACCTGCGCTGATAATAAGCCTCCGCTAATACCGTAGGCATCGTAGCATGCGCCAAAGATTCGATGAGCCCAATGGCCCAAGAAAGCACGGCTTTAAAGGGCTTTTTGATATAAGAACGATGACGGATGGCTGTTTTATTATCCTCATGAACATCATATACAAGTTCATATCCCACCATACGATGCGCCAGTGCCCATGGTATTAATTCAGGATCATGAAAGTGTATGATATCGGGATCTAGTGCTCTGGCTTTTTTAAAAAGTGTGTAAGGACGAAACAATTTTCGAATGAGTCCTTTTTTCATGTTTTCCGGATCTTGACTCCATACTCGATGCAGGTGTACCCCCTCTTGCTTCTCATCGTTACTATCTGGAGTTAATAAGTGCACATCAAAACCTTGCTCTGATAAACTCACGCATTGCTTTAAAAAAATACGTGGATCCTTCCAGGGATGAACAGAAGAAATATGCACAATCCGAAACGACATGCACTAAGAATTACCAAGTATTCTTGGTGGAAAATATTCGTTTAAATACTTGATATATAAAACCGGAGGAGTGTCCTATTTGCATTACGACCAAAGATGCCGCCGTGTTAAATACCTTCGAAATTCCATTAGGTGGTTTACTTTCGGACTTCCAAATGGTATCGTTAAAAGCTTTTTTATTTTTGATGACTACTCGTATGGATTCTAAAAGCACTAAAGATGCAAAAAAAGTGGTCACAGGCAATGAAAATAGCTGCTGTGAAGTAAATACATCAGCTAATACGTATCCCAGATAACTAAGCAAGAAAATGGTGGGCAAAAAGCTTCTCAGTGGACTAGAAAAAGGGTGCAATAACAAGGTTATGAAACGACCTCGACCATATCTAAAGTATTGCTTTAGAAGACTTTTGAAACTGCTTCTAGGATAGTACCAACATTTGATATCGGAACTGACTCGTATACAAGCGCCGTATTCCTCAAGCAATCTAAGGTTTAACTCCGAATCCTGATTGGTTATGTTGATCTCACTAAAACCACCTAAGTCTCTAAGATCTTGTGTCCAAAAACAGCCCAAAAATACGGTATCTGCAAATCCGTTATAACTGTCTTTCATGTACTTAGCACCGCCATTTCCCAAAACACTTTTCACCGCCAATGAAATACCGGTTTGAACAGCATTTTGAGCCAAATATCGTTGAGCCCCTCCCACATTTCTGGATTTGTCTAATTTCAGAGCCTTTATACATTCTTCAACATAATCGTTAGCATACAGGCAATGACCATCTGCTCGTAAAAAAACCTCTCCTTTAGCTTGCTTAATCATTTCGTTTAAGCCAAAAGATTGATACTTATTAGGATTTTCAATCAAAGTTACCCGTGGATCTTTTTCACTCCACTTATGGACAATATCACGAGTCTTGTCTACGCTGCCCCCATCCGCTATCAGTACTTCAACAATATTTGGGTAGGATGAATGAAGAAAACTTGATAGCAGACGTTCAACATGCTTCTCTTCATTGTAGAGAGGGATGGCGATAGAAACCGTAGGCCACTCCTTGGTGTCTAACGATTCTTCACGCTCAGAATCCGAGTCTATTTTTTGCTCAACAAAAAGTTCCTGCATGTAAACGTCAATTATACCCCTGTGGGTAGTAAGGTTATCTCGTAAGTGATGTTTTCGGTAGCTTTAAATCTATAATATGCGTTTGTTGAGCTATTATTGGGAATCAAACTACT
>RFPJ01000007.1 GCA_009926145.1 Bacteroidota bacterium | reverse complement strand
CCATTAGTTCAGGAGCTAATATGTCTAGGATTGATGAGATACAAAAAGCTAATAAAGAAGTAGCTTCGGCATTAACTCAACCGCAAGATGATATGCCTGTAGTGGTTTGGTTAAGTTATAATGTGCATGGCAATGAACCTTCTAGTAGTGAATCTGCTATGCAAGCAGCCTATAGATTGGTGGCGGCTAACGATGCGGAAACTAGAAGTTGGAGAGAGGAGTCCGTTATCATTGTGGACCCAATGATTAACCCAGATGGGCGTGATCGATACATTACTTGGTATAAATCTTCACAAGCCTATGTGTTAAATACCGACATCAACGACTTAGAACATGATGAAATTTGGCCTGGAGGGCGAACTAACCATTATTGGTTTGATTTGAATAGAGATTGGGTATGGTTAGTTCATCCCGAATCACAGGGTAGAATTGCGCTTTATCAACAATGGATGCCACAGGTTCACATGGATTTTCATGAACAAGGAGCCAACAACAATTATTTCCTCATGCCAGGTACCACTCCAAGAAATTACGAGCTCCCTAGTTCCTATGAGGATTATGCTGATGTGTTTGGTAGGGGAGCGGTGAAACGTTTTGATGAAGCACAAGTAAACTATTTTACCCGTGAGGCCTTTGATTTCTTTTATCCTGGATATGGGTCTTCCTATCCTAGTGTTATGGGAGGTATCGGGATGTTAGCTGAACAAGGTGGGCATAGCCGGGGAGGAAGGGCTGTTGAAACAGATGATGGTTATGTGCTTACCTTAAGGCAAAGAATATTTGATCACTATATTAATGCCCTTTCAGTGGTAGAAACGGCTGTGGCCAATCGCCAGGGCCTTTTAGAGTACTTCTCTGAGGCTCGTAATCCTAGTAATCAAAAAGGTTCCACTCAAGCGTACCTCATAGCAAATAATGATAAAGATTATACCTATGATGTAATTGATTTATTGCTTAACCATGGGGTTGAAGTCTACCAGACGAATCAAGATCAGCGTATTTCCGGAGTATATGATTATTGGGATGCGAATGAATCGGTTAAAAACGTATCGGCAGGTACTTTCGTAATTCCGACCGAGCAACCAGCTCATATTTTTGTACATACCTTGTTTAGGAGACAATTGGAAATTAGAGATTCGGTTATGTACGATATGTCAACTTGGAATGTGCCTATGGCCTATAACTTAGAAGCCTATTGGACCACCAAAAAACTGAGTGGACTTGAAAAGGTAGATCAAACACCAACCCCAATGATTTCCTCTTTTCAAAAGGCGAGTTATGCGTATGTAATGGACTGGAATCAGCGCTATGCGCCCAATGCTTTGTCCAAGATGTTAGCAGCCGGTTTTAGAGTCAGAAGCGCTGCTGAAACCTTTGAATTTAATGGAAAAACCTATAGTCGTGGCTCGATCATAGTACTGGTTGGCCGCAATTTGGGATTTGGTGATGATTTGCATGAACACATGGAACAAATTATGAGTGAGCACCATGTTCAAATTGATGCTTTTCAAACGGGTAGGATGGACAGTGGTATAGATTTGGCTTCATCCGATGCGAACCCAATGAAAGCACCAAAGGTAGCATTAATTGTAGATCAACCCTTTAATTCTTACACGGCAGGCCAGTTGTGGTTCTTATTCGACCGTTGGACCGAATATGGGATTAGTCGAATACGCGCTAATCGACTGTCCAGTATTGATATGTCGGAATACGACGTGATGATTTTCCCTGGAGCATGGGGTGGTTTAGATGCGGCATTAAGTGAAGCTGATCAGGAACGACTAAAAAGTTGGGTTCGTAGTGGAGGAGTATTGGTTGCTACAGAGGGAACGGCTGCTTGGTTAAGTTCAACAAGGAGCGGATTTACAAGTGTTGAATTATACAAAAATGAACCTGAAGATGAAGGGCAGTCTATTAGTGAGTATATACCTTATTCAGAACGATCCGAACGAGCCGGTTTGCAGCGTATACCAGGTGCTGCTTTTAAATCCTATGTAGATACCACTCACCCTTTGGGATTCGGTATGAAAGAAGAGCTGTATACATTAAAGTTTTCAACTGATGCCTTCGAGATGACCGATGGTTTACTTGCCATAGGCCGATATCATGACAGTGCATCCGAAATTTTGGCTTCAGGATATTCATCAGATGAAAATAAACAGTTCGCTGCGGGCCAATCATTCGCAGCAGTCCAAAATATGGGAAGGGGTAAAGTGGTTATGTTATTAGAGAATACTCAGTATCGAATGTTTTGGATTGGGCCTGCAAGAATGGTTCAGAATGCGGTTTTCCAGGTGCCTACACATTAATATTTCAAGGTTAGAAATACATTTAAGGCTCGAGCTTTACTTGGCTCGAGCCCTTTTAGCAAATACAGGGACAAAGAATAAATAAATTCCAGTTACCCACATAATTAGCACAATTATACCAGCAGGTAGAAATATCCATAATTTAGCTGATTCATGAAACCAAGACCCATCGTGCAGCTGTTCGATCATATCCGATCTTCTTAAAGCTGAATGAACAATTTCACCTGTTTGTAGATTGATTTGTAGTTCCCAATGATTTTCGGATCGAACTTTTACAATTCCTTTGTCTGGGCGAACATCCAAACGATTAATGCCTTCCCAGTTTTTAATTTCGGCTTCTGGTACTGTGGTACTAATGAGTAAAATGTCTTCAAAACTTAGTGAAAGTGTGTCAATTTCCACTTCCATGGTAGGAGGTTGGACCCATTCCACTTCTTTTTTGACCTGCAGTAGTAATCCAGTGATAATGACAATAAGAAATGGTAGAGCCACAATAATTGCGCCCCAACGATGTATTTTTCGATTATCTCTTCTAGAGTGCCATTTCCTCATCTTAGTTATCACTCAGATATGTTTAACAATTATTTGGATTGAATAATAATGGTCGAAATATACCATAGAATAGCCTATGAAAAGGGTAAAAAATCGTTACAATAAAAGAGCTTTTTCATGTTTAAGAAGCCACTCTTTACGTTCGATACCCCCCGCATAACCACTTAAATTACCATCTTTTGCAATAACTCTATGACAAGGAATAATAATTGCTATCGGATTTTTAGCATTTGCGTTACCTATGGCCTGCATTGATTGATTTGCATCAATTTGGTGAGCAACATCCGAATAAGAACAGGTTGTTCCGTAAGAGATATTTTGTAAGGCTTTCCAAACTTTTTGCTCAAACAAAGTACCTACTGGTTGTATTGGGAGGTTAAAATGATGACGATTTCCATCAAAGTATTCACTTAGCTGCGTACGTGTCCACTCTGTAATTTGATCTGGATCTTCAGGTCCATCGGTTTCTTGAAATTGTACTTGATATAGAAATTTACCATTCGATAAAATCCTCAAAAATCCAATTTGAGTTAACAAATATGACTGATTAATCATTTTTTTTAAAAAATTTGTAACAAATTAGAAATAAGTTCATCCTTAATAATACGTTAATCATAAGTCATTGATAATTTTGTTTTACTAGCCAGGGGCTGAAAATCCTGGCTTTTCTTTTTCACTTTTAAAAATAGTATATATACATAAGATAAAAGCCTCTTCCCAATTCAGGGCTAAGGTATTTTATTCTAGAGAGATGATTATAATAAACCGAATCTAATAGGTTCTCTGCACGCAAATGTATAGAATGTAAGCCATTTAATGATTTCATTGAGTTTCGCATCCATTCATGCTGTAGGAATAAATCAATTTTTGTGTACGCTTCGGTTAACGTTTCAAATTCCCCTATACGATTTTGTTTTGCAGCATAAGTCAACCCTAAACCCGCTGAGCTCAACTTATTCGTATACTTAATATGACTGCGAATCTGCATCGGAGGAGAATAGGGCATTGCCGACCAAGTATCATCAATACTATTTTTAATATCTGCAAGGAGGTAATGTGAATTGAGACCAATTGAGAATTGTGTTAGGAGTTTTAGATTAAACTCTGCTTCTAAACCTCTCATTTTTGCTTGAAAACCTTCGAACTGATAGTTGAGTAAACTAGGAAAACGATTATTTCGTATACCTGTGTTGACTGCAAAATTATAGTTGGTGAAATAATTGTGATATGCACTCAAAGTAACCTCAAACCGTGAAGTATTCATAGAATAACTGAGTTCTTTTGCAAAAGCACGTTCAGGACCCAAGTCTGGATTACCAATTTCAAATGAATAAGAGGCGAGATGTGGTCCTTCAGAATATAATTCCTCAAGGGAAGGGGCTCGAAATGAATGTAGAAAAATGGCTTGTAGGGTATGGTCTTTATTGAAGTTCCAACTAGCACTTATGGCACTCGATAAGGAAATAAAGTCCCTAGTCCTAATATGACCGATGTCTGAATTTGGATTTGAGACTTCAGGCTTACGATTGGCATAATCGATTCGAAAACCCCATTCGGTATGTATATCGGATATATCAGTGGTCTGGGTAAAGAAGAAACCAAAGTCCATAGCTTCTGAATCGGGTGTATTGGCTCCGTTAACTGCATAATCCTGATGCTGAGCTTCAAAGCCAAATGATCCTTTCTGAAGCCAACCCAGCTGATCATGATGCGCTTGTAACTTTAGTGATTGAGTTAGAAGACCAAATTCAGAGCCAATGATATCCGCTGATTCAAATTCCTGGTGAGCATACTGATTCAAGGATACATTTATACTTATTGAAGTTATATCCGAGTTATTTAGTAATAGTTCAGATTTACCATTGAATTGATATTTAGTCATTTCAATATCTACACCTTCTACATGTCCATCTGGATTTGGAGGAATACCGTAGTTGCTATTGTAAAGTGCAAAAGATGCTCCTAAATAGCCCCAGTTAGTAAAATGACTCATTCCCAGTGTAGATTGATAACTTTGGTTGAAACTATTCTTAATAGCCCCTTGAGGAGTTTGTGAATCTCCATACGACTGTCCCTGTGAATTCCAGGTAATAGCCATTGAGCGTGAAGGTATAGGTATCTGTACATCGAATGCGGTACTTAATCCTGGAACGGATGTCGAAAATCTAGTAGTAAAAGATCCATTCAAATTTCTAGCGAGTGTAGTTGGAATAGTATTTTTAACCACATTAAGGATACCACCAACTGCATTTGATCCATATTGCAGTGCTGCTGGACCACGAGCAATTTGTACCTCTTGAGCTGAGCTGGCATCTACGGTAACGGAATGATCGGATGACTGAGATGATATATCACCAGATAATACTCCATCTTGGCGGATTTGAACTCGTTCCTCACCGAGGCCTCGGATGACTGGTCTGGCCGTTGAGACTCCATTGGTCGCCTGATCGATTCCAGGCAGGCTTGCAATCGTTTGGGCAAGGGTCATATTTAGGTTCGCTCGTAGCTCAGAACCTTGTATTTTATCAGATACATGTTCGATTTCTGAACCTTGATAACTTAGTTGGTTAGCTTCAACCAGAACGGATTCACCCGAAAAAAGAATAGGTTCTAAGTAAATGATAATGGGTTGTTCACTATGCTGTAATACTTGTTCAGATGGATCTATAACAATTGAAAGCGTTCGTGTTTTATAGCCAAGTCTATGAACAGTTAAATGAAATTCACCTCTAGGAATGTTGTTGAGCTCGAAAAAGCCATCAATATCCGAGGTGGTCGTTCTGTTCACCTCCTCTAAGTGTACATAGGCGAAAGGAATTACTTCATTGCTTTCAAGATCTCTAATGATGCCAGAAATCCGATTTGTGGATTCATCGGCATAATCTGCCAATCTATTCGCATAGGAGTATGGACTTGCTATAATAGACCAAAGAATCACCATCCCTACATGCAATACTCGTATCGAATGAGTAACAAAAATCCATCCAAAGCCTACACTTTTCCCAGCAAGAGGTAGATTAAGGCTAGTCGTTTTTTGGCAAAAGAGATGGTGATATCGAAACCTCAGCTTATACAAAATTACTCACTAACAGTGATGGGAATCATTTGAGTACTAAAATCACTGTGCGTTCCGTGCATGAGTTTTATTTGTAGATTTGTACTTCCTGCCTGCTCGGCATGTAGATGGAAGGCATATTTACCATCCTCATCATGTTGTTCAAATTCCACAATCCCTGTAGGATCAAATACCGCTTGTATAGAATATTCGTCCTCAGTTGGACGAAATTCATCTCCATCTTCGCTTATGAAATAAAGTTGGATGAGGTCGGTTTCCTCCCCACTTGAGAGGCTAATGGCTCCTTCAATATTGGAATTTACTTGTTGTTCTACAATGTTGGAACCATTCAGTTTGAGTACAAATCCAACCGGTTCTTCATGATGATCATCATGATCGTCCGAGTCAACTGGGTTGGAACAAGAGAATAAAAAAGTAGTGATCAGTACCGCAAAAAGTGCAATACTTCTTTGAGTAAAAAAGGATTTCATAGTTGTAAAAATAAAATAATTATTGGTCTAGTAGTTAGGCTTAAACAACTATGAAAGGGGGGGAGCGACCAAAATTTAAATTTATTACACTTACATGCGGTTCACCTAATTGAAACTCTATATAATCGGTGAAACTAACTACCAAGCTACTAAGCGGCTCAGATTCCGTTAACAATGCGTGCCCCCTGACAAGGGTTAGAGGACAGTAGTCACCAGACTGTTCAAAATGAGCTTCAAAGGCATGTTCAATACACTCTAGCCCATCTTCATGGTAGTGCACGATCGATCCCATGATCGAAATCTGGACTAAGCAAATGAGTGTAATTTTGGTTAGATATTTGAACATATCTCTAACATACAAAATTTTTAAAAATACCTATCCGGGAAAAAGTAAAAGTTTTTTATTTCTACATCTACACTTCACACTAGTATGCCATCATGAGTTGTATAGTATATTTTTTTGCTCACCATTTAGGGTGCCGGTAGCTCATCTTTCCGTCGCTCAATCTGCAATAAAACAAGCCATAGAAGTTTCAGCGCTCTATGCATGTTAATTTGATAAAAAAAGGCCTCTGGGATAGTTCAGAGGCCTTTTTGTTACGAATATCTGAGGAATATTAATTCAAGATTTTATTTTCCTCTACCACCATGTGATGTTCACCATGGTATCCAATATCCATACCTTCTAATTCAAGTTCCTCATTAATTCGGCCGCCACGTGTAATTAATTCAGATAGCTTCCAAACAATAGCAGTAGCAACGGCCGAGAACACAATGGTGATGATTACAGCTTTTGCTTGAACCAGAACTTGACCTGGATTACCAAATAACAGACCTGCGCCCCCATTCACAGCAGGATTAGCAAAAACACCTGTAAGCAGTGCTCCTGCAATACCCACTAATCCGTGTATACCGAAAGCATCTAAGGTATCATCATGATTGACCATAGATTTTAAATGTACAACCCCCCAGTAACCTACGATACCCGATATAATTCCAATTGCTAGTGCACCTGAGGTATCTACAAAGCCAGAAGCAGGAGTAATACCAACCAAACCAGAAATCGCACCAGATGCCATACCTATGAGAGTAGGTTTTTTAACGATAAACCATTCGATGGTTAACCAAATCAAAGCTCCAGCAGTCGCGGCAATATTCGTTACTAAAATTGCATTAGCGGCAACACCATCAGCAGCTAATTGGCTGCCTCCATTAAATCCAAACCAACCAAACCATAGTAAAGCGGAGCCCAATACCATAAACTTTATGGATGAAGGTTTTCGAACTTCTTCTAAGCTATGTCCTTTTCTCTTACCTACTAAGTAGGATAGAACAAGTCCTGCTACCCCAGCGTTGATGTGGATTACAGTTCCCCCCGCGAAATCCATTTCTCCTGAGTTACTTAAAAATCCACCTCCCCAAACCCAATGCGCTATTGGAGCATAAACAGCAAGTACCCAGATTACCGAAAAGACACCCCAGGTGCTAAACCTAACTCGTTCAATTACAGAGCCGCTAACAATAGCTACTGCGATTGCTGCAAATGTACCCTGAAAAACCACAAACAGTAGAGAAGGTATAGATCCACTAACGTCATTGACTCCAATGTCTGCTAGCAAAAAATGACTAAAATCACCAATCCATGCATTTCCTTCACCAAAGGCTAGAGAATAACCTGCAATTACCCAGACTATGGTTCCTGTACAAAAAGCCATATAGCTCATTCCAATGGTGTTGAGAACGTGTTTATTTTGTGTTAAACCGCCATAAAAAAGTGCTAATCCAGCAGGCGTCATGAGCATTACAAGTGCTGTTGCAATGAGCATCCAAGCCGTATCACCTGAATTAATGGAGACCACATCTTGAGCGTAAATACTACCGGTACTTAAAAACAGTACTAATAGAAAACCAAACAATTGTTTCATTGTATATCGATTGTGTTAGTGTTAGTTAAAATACCTGTGCGGCATTTAGAAATTAAATAGTACACAGGATAATCAAGTTGAATGTAACAATTATACAAAGCTTTAGCCTAAAAATCTAAGAGTAAAATAGCTTAATTACTTAATATATTTAGGAATTTAAATAAAAGGGCTTTTCTGAATTGTAGAGGCAAGATTCAAAATAATTAGATGACGAAATTTTTTATCTAACTTGGGATTAATGGGCAATTTGAAAGGCAGTGACCCTATAAACTTTGAATTTCACCTAATTTATTTAGGGCTCTCTTTTTCAGATTATCGAACTCAATTTCTTTTAAATCCCCTCTTGTAAATTGTAAGTGTAACCAAACTAAGTAAGTAGCGACTACATCTTCATAGCAGTAATTTTCAATCTTATCGAATTCACCTCTCTTGTATTGTTCATAGACTTCATTGCCTTCTGAGACCTGTTTAAATGGAATCTGCAATAATAATCCGAGGTGTTTTAGCTTTGGCCAAGCACTAGCCCCATAGTTACTAAATTCGTCTACTAAATCGATGTTATTGTTGCTATACCTATATTTGATGTCTTTGTGACTCATTCTAGGCGGCATCTGTAGGTTATATTTCAACGCTCGATACTCCAGTACTGGCAGATCGAATCCCCGTCCGTTATGGTGTATCAGATTAAAATCTTTGTAGGTTAATAGCTCATCAAATAATAATTTTAAACCTTCTTTCTCTTCCTCTCCAGACCAAGATGACTTTTGTTTTGGGTTTCCACTTATGCCTACCCATAAACCGACCCATGAAACTACTTTATGAAACATGGGGGGTAGGAACCCACTATTTCCTCTACCAATTCTAGTTCCGATTATTTGAATTTTTTGATCGTCGCTTAATTGTGAATTAGTTAGTTCAATAGAGTTTTCTTCTAACTCGTGTGGCGTGATAGGTTCTTGGTGAATTAAATCATTGATTAACGATATGTCTGGAACGGTTTCTAAGTCAAAAACAAAATACATTAGCTTATGCTTTTTTCGCCTTTAAGGTTTTCTTGAAATAGTTTGGATATGAGGTCTTTATCGGAATAATGGTGTAATAGCCACATAAGTTTAGTGATACATGCTTCTAGGGTCATATCGCCTGATGAAAGAGCTCCAGAATTGCTAGCCAAGGAACCGGATGTATAATTTGATAAATTAACAGAATCATGATTCGCTTGTGAGGTGATAACCGTAATCAATTGGTTTTCAGTACATTTATCTATAAATCGTAACCAAGAATAAGGCTTTTTTATTGGAAAGTTGCCACTTCCATATGCGCGAATAATCACCCCATCATACGGGTTTAGATCGATTGAATCCAAAAGTTCTGTACGAAAACCAGGGTGTACAGTGAGCACAATGATATCTCCTTCGAACCCTTTATCAAATGAAGTGTAGGTGCTAGCAATATCACCAGATTTCGGTTTGATTGTCCAATCGAACCAGTTTTTTCTGTGATAGTCGATCTCTAAACCAATTTCAGCAAGTTCAGGATAGTTTGGGGTTGAAAAAGCATCAAAGTCCCCAATACTCATTTTAGTAGATCGATTCGCTCTAAATACATGATCATTAAAGCATATGGCAACTTCATGTAAATCAGAGGTTGCCATTTCAATTGAATTTACCAGATTACGTTGAGCATCACTTCTAATGCGACTCAAGGGAACCTGACTTCCTGTAAATATGATAGGTTTCCCGAGTTGATGAATTCCAAAGCTCACGGCTGAGCTTGTATAGGCCATGGTATCTGTGCCATGCAACACGACAAAACCATCATACTGGTGATAGTTACATTCAATAGAATCGATCAATTTATCCCAATCGGCTGGATGAAGATCTGAACTGTCTTCAAATAGCAAGGGTTCTACGTCAATTTCTGCAATATCTTGTAGTAGGGGTATTTGTTTGTAAAGCTGTTCTGACCACCTTTCTGGATCCAAACTAATTCCTTCTTTTTTGGCCTGCATCGCAATGGTGCCGCCTGTTTGAATCATCAGAACCTTTTTCATACGCCCGTAATATTATCTTTTTTGTTTGTGCTGCAAAAATGAATCAAAACTTTTGATACCCGCTGGCAGATTATGATATGCAAATGCCTCACCATAAGTACAGCCACCTAAATGCCCTAGATATCGTGCTCGTGCTTCTAGTTGTTCGAAAAAAGAGGGATCGGAAATATATGTTTTTGGTTCATGGTCATTTTCAATGACATTAAACTGAGTAGAAAATGCCGCCATAGCTTTTTTCTTAGTATTCCAAACATCACTAATATCATAGATGAAATGATACTCAATCGGACGGTCTTGCATGTAATGAAAGACATGGTGCGGTCGCCACGGATTTTGGGGCTTATCATCGGAATCTTTTGTTTCTATTTTACTGAGACCCGAATAAAAAATAGCATCAGCACATAGCCTAGTAGCTTTTCTATGATCGGGATGCCGGTCATTGGGGGCACCTATGAAACATAGATCAGGGGTTGTTTTACGTATCTCTTCAATGATTTTTACTTGATTAGTACGATTGTTTTCAATGATAGAATCTGAAATTTTAAGATTTGACCGATAAGTGAGGCCCATAATTTGGGAGGCTAAGTCAGCTTCTTTATAACGACTTTCCACCGTTCCACGGGATCCCATTTCTCCTTCTGTTAAATCAATTATCCCCACTTTATATCCTTGTTCAAGCATGCTAATGATCATGCCCCCACATCCTAGTTCAGCATCATCTGGATGAGCTGCAAAAACCAGTATATCTAATTTTGCCATCTTTACGCTTATAAGTATTTTTGAATGGAACTTTTATTCGATCGTATCGTACACTTCAAAATATATCATTTATAATTTAATTTAATGAAGTTCATTACTAGCATAAACGAAGGGTTTAAAATTGCACTACATGCCCTTAAAACAAATAAACTACGAGCTTTTCTAACCACACTTTGTATTATTATAGGTATTACAATGGTTACCATCGTAGATACGGTGACCACTGGTATGGACAATACATTTGATGAGAGTATGGCTATGCTTGGCCAAAATGTTGTTTATGTTGAAAAGTGGCCATGGGATGGAGGGGATGATAAATGGTGGGAAATTATGAACCGTCCAGAAATGGAAATGGAGTATGTCGAATTTATTGCTGAAAGAAGTCGCTATGCCGAAACAGTTGCCATTTCTGCAAATAATAACGCTACTATTCGATATAAGGATAAATCTGCTGAACGAGTTGGTTTACAGGGAGCAACCCATAATTATTTGGATATTCAGGGCTTAGACATTGAGCGAGGTAGAATGTTTACAGAAAGTGAAAGCAGAAGTAGGTCAAATGTTGCGGTTATAGGGGGATCATTGGTTTCCGCTCTTTTTGAAAATCAAGAAGCCCTAGGGAAAACCATTCGATTTGGTGGCCAAAAATTTCTAGTTATTGGAATTCTTAAAAAACAAGGCAGTTTTTTAGGTTTGGGCGACCAAGATAATAGGATCATTATTCCAATTAGCTCATATGAAAAGATGTATGGACTTAATCGTGGTTTACAAATGGGGATTAAATTTCCGGATGAGGCGACTAAGCAAGAGGGGATATATGAAATTGAAGGCTTAATGAGACAAGTTAGGGGCTTAGATGCGACAGAAGAAAATGACTTTGCATTAAATGAACCAGATACCTTCAAAGAGCAATTAGCTGGAATTAAAAATGGGATTTATTTTGGTGGCTTTGTACTTGTGGGGTTATCGTTATTGATTGGTGGTATTGGGATTATGAATATCATGTTTGTATCTGTAAAGGAAAGAACAAAAGAGATTGGAATTAGAAAAGCTGTTGGTGCAAAATCATGGGAGATTTTGGCTCAATTCCTAATTGAAGCCATTGTTTTGTCATTAATAGGAGGGGTTATAGGAGTGATTATAGCTGGAGGCTTTACTTTTATTATTGATCAAGTATTTACAGCTCAAATGAATATCCAGGTGGTACTCTTGGCCGTAGCCTTATGTACATTTGTGGGTGTAATTTTTGGGTTCATACCAGCATATAAAGCTGCGAAATCCGATCCTATAGAATCATTAAGGTTCGAGTAATCCCTTCATTCTTAAAACACCACCATGTTTAATTTTGAAATTATTTCCCAAGCAATAAAAGCATTATTTGCCAACAAGTTGCGTTCTTCATTGACTCTTTTGGCATTGATTATAGGGGTATTTTCGGTTCTGGTTTCTACCACCGCAGTTGCCGTACTAGATAACTACTTTACGGAGACTTTAAGTATTATGGGTAGTGATGTTGTTACGGTTCAAAAAAATCCGGCTATCCAGCTTACCGGTGACAATAACAAACGCAATCGTAAGAGAATAACCTTTGAGCAGGCAGAACAGCTAGAAGAACAAATCGTTTATGCCAAAGGTATGAGCCCTTTAGAGGGTTTTAGTATGACTAAAATTCAATACGCAAGTCGGGAAACCGAACCAAATGTAGTGGTAAGGGGGAGTAATGAATTTTATATAGAGAACAATGCCTATGAAATTGAATCAGGTCGTAACTTAAGTGCTGAAGATGTGCAATATGCCCGCTCTTTTGTTGTAATCGGTAAAGACATTCAAACAGAGTTATTTCCAAACCTAGATCCTTTGGGAAAAGAAATACGAATTGATGGACGAAACTATTTGATTGTAGGTGTATTAGCGGCCAAAGGTTCTATATTTGGAAGTTCTTTTGATAATTTTGTCTTAATACCATACACCACCGGAATTAGTTTTTATGGTGGTTATAGAGATATAGGAATACAAGTACGAGCTCCTGAGATTTCAGGAATACAGAGAGCCATCGATGAATTAACAGGAGTATTGCGGGTTATAAGAGCAGTCGCACCGGGGCAGGAAAATGATTTCGAAATTGTGACCAATGATTCTCTTTCTAGCTCATTTGATTCGTTTACATCTGTATTATACATTGGAGGTGCATTTATCGGGCTAATTACCTTGCTAGGAGCAGGTATTGGAGTTATGAATATTATGTTGGTGTCTGTAACCGAGCGTACCAAAGAGATTGGGGTTAGAAAGGCTGTAGGGGCCACCAAGAATGCAATTGTCACTCAATTTCTAGCAGAAGCTGTTTTTATTTGCCAAATAGGGGGCGTTCTAGGAATGATTTTCGGAATTGCTGCGGGTAATGCTTTAGCCTATGTTATCAATGCGAGTGTGGTTATTCCTATTTGGTCTGTACTAGGAAGCTTTTTAGGAATGCTTTTGATAGGGGTAGTATTTGGAGTATACCCAGCTTTTAAGGCTGCACAATTAGACCCAATTGAAAGTCTTCGGTATGAATAGAAATTAGGCACTTAGAGCCAGAATTCGGTATATTTGATCTATAACCAAAGGAGAGTAAAATGGACGAACAAATCTTAGATAATTTAAATAAGCGATTGGAGCAAACCATTTCGGATACGGAGTCAGTGCTTACCGATGAACCACTATCCTTGAACGTCGAAGAATTGAAAAATGACTTTGAACAGGTAGTCAGGGAGCATCCAATTAAGAGTGTAGCTGTAGGTTTTGCGGTTGGTTTTTTACTATCTCGAATACTGAGATAATCTAATTCGCTCAAAGCTCATGATGAATGAATCCATAAAGGAAGTAATCCAAGATATAAAGGAGTATGTAGAACTTCGTTTGGAATGGTTTAGCCTCAATACCAGTGAGGTTATTTCTCATTGGGTAGTCATTATATTGCAGAAATTTTTTGCTATCTCTATTCTTTTATTAGCCTTGTTTTTTCTAATGTTTGCTTTAGCACTATATATAGGTGACCTTTTAGGCTCAGATTACTATGGGTACCTTATTATAGGCTTACTAATGCTATTAGTTTCATTTGTTTTTCTATCCGATACGCCTCGTTTATTATTTGATAAGATGAAATATCGAATGATGTCTGATGTGGCAAATAAGCTAAACTTTAGCAATCAAAATCCCTCCCAAAAAATGAGTAAGCTAGAAGAAACAGGTGATACTCATTCATGACATTAGTTTATGAAATGATTTTGGAGGAATATTAACATGACCAAAGCTCAAGAAATAGAATTTAAGAAGGAACAGATCAATCAACGCATCAAAGCGTTGGAGAACAAATTTGAAGGTCGATTAGAAATCACTCAAAAAAAACTCTCATATACTCAAAAGCCATCATCTTTAATTGCTAAAAGACCCTTTTTTAGTATCCTGTTGGCGGGAAGTTTAGGCTTGGTTACGGGTATGGTTAGTTCGGGATCAAAATCAAAGAAAACCAATGGTGAACTTAGCCATACGGTACAACCGCAGAGTCACGAAAAAGATACGGTTACTTATTTGGTGGGTAATAGTATTAAAAAACGTCTAGTTCAGCTTGTTTTAGATAAAGGTCTAGATGAGATTGAGCGATTGATAAAGAAAAAGTCTACTCAATAATTCAGCATATCTCCTCACAATTCATTGGATTAAAAATTGCTGAACGAATAATCCCTGCACCAACGTTTATGATAAGACTATGGTAAATCTAAAAATGCCATTCGTTGGTCTTCCTTAAGGTAAAAGAATATTAACGAAAAATAATCTGACTAAAATTGTAACTAAATTTCTAGTCATACGTTAACTCTCTAGTAATCATATAATTCAACATAATGCAAAAGCTACTCTTTTCACTATTTCTTCTCTTAATTGTTTTTTCAAATAACCTATTTGCTCAAAGCCAAGAACCTCGACTCATAACTATAGATGAGGCAATTTCCATTGCACTTGAAAACAATTACACACTCAAGCAAGCACAAAACGATTTAGAATTAGCTGATGATTTAATTTTCAGTGAAAAAGCGGATTTCCTCCCATCTGTATCGGCTAGCATGAATGGTTCAAGAACTTCAGGTCAACAGTTCTTATTCGACCGATTTAGTGAAGGATTAGATCCCTTTGTAAATGTGACTTCACAGTCTATTAGTGGTAGCATGAGAGCTAATATTCCTTTATTTAACGGCTTCAATAACATCTTAACACTTAAGAGTAGTCAGTCCAATAAAGAGTCTAGAGAGCAGCAATATCAACGAGCCAAGGAATTGGTCATTTTTAATACAGCATCCCGCTATTTACAAGTACTATTAGACAAAGAACTGCTAGAGATTGCGAAACAGAATTTAGAAACTTCAACTACTCAGTTATCTCAGGTTCAGGCACAGGTTGAATTGGGCGCGAGACCTATGGTTGATCTATTCAACCAAGAGGCGCAAGTAGCTAATGACGAGTTAACGCTTACACAAAGAGAAAATACACTAGCTCTCAATAGTTTACTTTTAATACGTCAGTTAGAAATAGATCCATTAGGACAATATGATTTTGAGGTTCCAGAGCTTGAGCTTAATGATTTACCATGGATGGATGTGAACTTAAAAGCCCTTGTAGATGAAGCACTCACTACCAGAAGTGACATACTAAGTGCCGAAGCTAGTATTGCAGCATTAAAGTACCAATTGCAGATTAACAAAAATTCTTTACTTCCATCCATAAACGCTTCTGCTGGTGTTTCATCACGATATTCAGATCAATATTCGATCGCTGGTGAGGATGTTGGTTTTTCAGATCAATTTTTTGATCAGCAGGTTAACCGTTCATTAGGTCTTTCTTTTAACGTCCCGATATTTAACAATTGGAATCGACTATATTCCATCCAGTCATCACAAATTCAGGTAAAAAATGCTGAACTCAATTTGGATAACTCGAGAATGCAAGTCATTCAGGAAGTTACCCAAGCATACAACGATTATAGTTCATATGTGAAACAACTGGAAGCTTCTGAAAAATCACTTTTAGCCTCAGAGAAAGCATTTGAGACCCAACAAGAACGTTATAATGTAGGGGCAAGTACACTTATAGAATTAACCCAGGCACAAGCTTCTTTTGTAAGTGCTCGTTCTAGTTATACGCAATCTCTGTATAACCTCATTTTTCAAGAAAAACTATTGGATTTCTACCTTGGTAAACTAAAAGGGGATTCCATCTTCTAATTAAGATTCATTATCTAACCAAATACATGTCATCTCAAAAAAAATCGTCAAGTAACAAACCTCTAATTTATACTAGTATTGGGCTCGTATCTGTTTTACTAGTTGTTTTTGCACTAAAGCAATTTGGTGTGATTGGTGAGTCAGGAACTGAAATCGAAGTGGAAGTACAAACTTCCAAGTATGCGACCATTACCCAGCAAGTTTCTGCATCTGGTAAAATTCAACCCGAAGTTGAGGTGATTATTCGACCAGATGTTTCTGGTGAAATCATTGAATTAGCAGTTCAAGAGGGCGATTTTGTTCGAAAAGATGAGTTATTGGTTCGAATTAAACCTGATATCTATCAAGCCAGGATAGATAATTTAAATGCGGCGCTACTTACTCAAAAAGCGCGTATGGAGCAAACTAGGGCTGCGTTGATACAGGCTGAAGCTACCTATACTCGCGATAAAGAACTGTTCTCTAAAGAACTGATTTCTGAATTGCAATTCATCCAAACAACCTCAAATTGGGAAGCTCAAAAAGCTAGTTTAAAAGCGGCTGAATATCAAATTGAAAGTGCTCAAGCTCAGCTTAGACAGGCTCAAGAAGAACTTGAGCAAACCGTAATAAGGGCTCCACAAGATGGGACAGTGACGGGGCTAACGGTTGAGGAAGGAGAACGTGTTTTGGGGAATGCGCAAATGGCAGGTACTGAAATGATGAGAATCTCATTACTTGACCGAATGGAAGTAGAGGTAGAAGTAAATGAGAACGACATTGTAAATGTTAGTTTAAGTGATACGGCTAGAATAGAGGTAGATGCTTATCCCGAACGGATATTCGATGGAGTGGTTACTGAAATTGCGAATTCTGCTAGAATATCTGGTGCTGGAACTAATGAGCAGATAACAAACTATAAGGTTAAGGTTAGAATCGTAACTCCTCACAACTTAGGGCAAGGTGGAGCAGAATTAGTGGCCAATACAACCCAAGAAATTTCAAATATTCTTCCCGTTCCTAACTTTAAACCTGGTATGTCGGCTAGTGTAGATATCGAAACCGAGACAGCCTTTAATGTTGTTTCGGTTCCCATTCAAGCAGTAACCGTTCGTGATTTTTCATTGGACGAGGAATCAAACAATGCGGTAGCATCTAAAGCTGAAAATGAAGTTGAAAACACAGCCAATTTAAATGTTAAAAAAGAAGATATTCGTAAAGTTGTATTTGTTATTTCGGATGGGGTTGCCATAAGAAGAGAAGTTGAAACAGGTATTTCAGACAATTCAAATATTCAGATTTCAAGCGGAATAGATGTTGGCGAGACTATTGTAACCGGTAGTTACAGGACCTTATCTCGTACACTTAAGCATGATGATGTCGTAGTTATTGCCGATCAAATGGAGGCAGGTAATGAGTAATTCGAAAACTGAAGCCGTTATTCAGATTAGTGATCTAACCCGTGTGTATCATATGGGTGACTCCGAAGTTCGGGCTCTTGCTGGCGTGAGTTTAGAAGTAAAGCGAAATGAGTATATCGCTATTATGGGGCCATCTGGTTCTGGTAAATCTACGCTCATGAATATGATTGGATGTTTAGATACCCCTTCTAGTGGTGAATACATTCTTAACGGTAATCAAGTAAGTCAGATGAATGATGCCGAACTCGCTGAAGTGAGAAATCGTGAAATAGGATTTGTTTTTCAGACATTTAATTTACTACCGAGAACAAGTTGTCTAGCTAATGTTGAACTGCCGTTAATTTACGCTGGTGTTAAAAGTCAAGAGCGGAAAGAGCGGGCGATGGAAGTGCTTGAAAAGGTAGGATTAGGAGATCGTATTGATCACAAACCTAATGAGCTTTCAGGGGGGCAGCGTCAAAGAGTTGCGATTGCAAGAGCCTTGGTCAATTCACCTTCCATCTTGTTAGCAGATGAACCTACGGGTAACTTAGACACCAAAACTGGTGATGAGATTATGCTCCTTTTTGAAGAATTATATCGAGCAGGTAATACTATTATTCTTGTGACACACGAAAATGAAATAGCAGAATATTCGAGACGAATAGTCCGTCTTAGAGACGGACTTGTTGAGAAAGATGAGCCTGTTGTCAATCCTGTTTTAGAAAAAGCTGCCAATTAAAGGGATTCGCTTAGTTTCGAATCCCAATTCCGATTCCACCATTAAAGGTGGTATACTCTGCCGTAGTTACTTCGCCAAATATTCGTAAGAACCCTAATTTGAATTGAGCTCCAGCCAATACGTGTATTCCGCCTTCATAGTCTTGAGTGTAGGATACTGGATCGGTTAATGTGGTTTGTGCAATTCCGGAACCAAGTACATAATCTCCTAACATATTCAATTCAAAACTCCCCGTCTGAAAGCCTACACCTGCATAGGCCGACAGAAATGGTATAGTTTTGCCAACCAAAAGGTTAGCCACCATGGCCTCAGTTGTTGATTCCACCCGTTGATCTGTTGCACCTTCATTGAAACTCAAATTAGCGTTCATATTGAACTGCGTGAAGGCAGCCATAACGGTTAAATCAACAGGAAGTAGTTTACCACCTGGCAGCCACTGATTCAGATCGTGTTTAATACCAACGCCTGTAAGTGCAACCGAGCCATAGTCCAATAAATCTACTTCTGGTACATATCGTACCGTAACATCTGTACCCAAAAATAACCCTAGATTAGCTTGCACCATGGGGGTTGGGATGTAAGGGAAATTAGTACCTTGAGGTAGGGTTATAGTAGAATTGTCGGGAAGTGTAAGGGTTTGCCCAGTGGCATTGGGTCCTGCTATGGTACTCGATGATCCTTGGCTTACCTCAATTCCTTGTAAACCAATCGATGAGGCATCAAATGTTTTTTGTAGAGTGGGCACCGTTGCTACTGATCCACGTATTTGAAGGCTAAATCCCAATGATTTAGTGGGCTTAGCTTTTGTTGTCCAACCAGAATTAAGTCCTGATATGATACCATTTGGTAATGGGCTTAGATAAGCTTGAGTTAACGCATCAACATTATCACCACCAGCATCTAAGAATTGTTCTATTTCCTTTAGCTGGGCATTAGAATCTTGTAGGGGGGAGATCACTCCTAAAAAAACAAATAAACCGACGATGTATTTTTTCATATCAATAAACTAATTATGAATTGAACGTAATTAAAAATTTTAATAAGCATGATTTAACTTATAGATCACTCAAAATATAGCGAAACTCTTAGTAGAATCTAAACCATTGATAGTAATCTCATTGGTCGACCAGTGATTCAATAATATTCATATAAGATAAATAGCGAAAAGGTTCAATCAATCCACTATCGACAAGCTCGATAACTCCACAAGAAGGCTCATGAATGTGAGTACATGTACTAAACTTACAATGAGTACGCCCCTCAATCATTTCAGGGAAATAAAGCGAAAGCTCCCAGTCTTCAATATTATAAAGACCAAACTCCCGAATGCCTGGTGTATCGGCTAGATATCCTCCAAAGGGCAAGGGTAGTAGTTTAGCAAAAGTCGTGGTGTGTTTACCTTTGTTGGAATAACCTGAAATCTCATTTGTTTTTTCTTCAAGTGTGGGATCTATGTGGTTAAGTAAACTAGTTTTACCAACACCTGATGGGCCAATAAAAACACTTACTTTATTGGCTATCAAGGTGACCAAAGGTTCTAATGTTTCAGGTTTTAGTATGCTGGTATGAAAAACCTTATAACCCAATCTCTTGTAATGATTGCTATGGTAGATAATTTCATCTGTGGGTATGTCTTCCGACAGGTCCCATTTATTTAGAATTATAATGGGTTCTATTCCATATGCTTCACAACTCACCAAAAAGCGATCGATAAAACCTGTTTTATACTGGGGTTGAGTAATAGAAACCACTACTAACGCATAGTCGATGTTAGAAATAAGAATTTGATGACCTCGACGGCCATGGGTAGCTTTCCTTGGGAGGAAATTTTTTCGATCTAAAATCTCGATTATCTGAGCAGTACCATCTTCGTTGCGTTCAAATAAAACTTCATCTCCAACAGCAATTGGATTGGTAATCTCTTTAGAATCTTGTCTGAATTTACCCCTTAGCCTTGCGGAATACTGATTCTGGTTGGAATCTATGATTTCATACCAAGCACCTGTCGATCGAATGACACGGGCAGAAAGTATTTCTATAGAGCTATTGGAAGACATCTACTTTTTTTGTTTTGTATCACGAAAAAAGAACTTTTCTGGATCTTGAATACTTGTCTTTTCTAATAGTTTGGGTAAAACCTCATCC